>JALEKG010000110.1 GCA_022769185.1 Dorea sp.
GAAGTCGGATATCTGGCGATGCACATTGAGAGAGTGGCAAGCGATGAGCTGGATACCGGAAAAGAAGATTAAAAGATAGAAAAAGGAGATTATGATTATGAAAACATTTAATTACGTTATTACAGATGAAGTAGGAATTCATGCAAGACCAGCAGGAATGCTCGTAAAAGAAGCAAAGAAATACGCATCCACCGTAAGTATTGTAAAGGGTGAAAAGAAGGCTGATGCTAAGAAATTAATGGTACTTATGGGCCTTGGCGTAAAATGTGGAGAAGAGGTTACCGTAGAAGTAGATGGTGCAGATGAAGAGGCAGCTGCAGCAGCTCTGGAGACATTTTTCAAAGAGAATCTGTAAGATCGAGGTGTGGACATGGAGGTTTATACTGGTAAATCAATATACAAAGGAATTGCAATTGGGAAAATTCTCTTTTACCAGAAGGGCGAGCAGGCGGTAAAACGTACGAAGGTAGAAGATACCGCTGCAGAGATCAGGCGGTATGAAACAGCCAGAGAAAAAGCAATCAAGCAGCTGGATGTGCTGTATGAAAAAGCAGTCCGTGAAGTTGGTGAAATGAATGCGGCTGTGTTTGAAGTGCACACCATGATGCTGGAGGATGATGATTATGTGGATTCTATCGTTAATATCATCGAATCCCAGCAGGTAAATGCAGAATTTGCTGTCGCAACGACGGGAGATAATTTCTCGAAAATGTTTGCGGAGATGGATGATGATTATTTCAAAGCAAGAGCAGCAGATGTGAAAGATATCTCTGAGCGTCTGGTTAATATCTTAAGTGGGCGAGAGAATGGCAGTGAGATCGGAGAGGAGCCTGTGATCATTGTGGCCGATGATCTCGCGCCAAGTGAAACGGTACAGATGGATAAAGAAAAACTGCTGGCATTTGTGACAGAGCATGGATCAGCGAATTCTCATACCGCAATTTTAGCACGGACGATGAATATTCCGGCACTGATCGGCGTATCTATTCAGGAAGACTGGAATGGAAAGATGGCTGTGGTAGACGGGTATTCCGGAACATTGTATGTAGAGCCGGAGGAAGATATTCTGAATCAGATGAAAGCCCGTAAGGAAGAAGATATCCGTGCAAAAGAACTCTTATTAGAATTAAAAGGCAAAGAGGATATAACACTGGATGGCAAATCCATCCGCCTGTATGCGAATATTGGAAGCGTCAAGGATATTGCCAGTGTTCTGGCAAATGATGCTGCCGGAATCGGTCTGTTCCGAAGCGAATTCTTATATCTGGAATCTACGGATTATCCGGATGAGGAGAAACAGTTCCAGACGTATAAGACCGTTGCTGAGAATATGGCAGGTAAGAAAGTAATCGTACGTACTCTGGATATCGGAGCGGATAAGCAGGCTGATTATTTCCAGATCGATCATGAGGAAAATCCGGCAATGGGATTCCGTGCGATCCGTATCTGTCTGGAGCGGACGGAGATTTTTAAGACGCAGCTGAGAGCCTTGTTCCGCGCAAGCGCCTATGGAAATATTGCAATCATGTATCCGATGATCATTTCAGTCGATGAGGTGCGCCAGATCAAAGAAATTGTTGCTGAAGTGAAGAAAGAGCTGGACGAGCAGGGGATTGCATACGGGGAAGTTGAACAGGGAATCATGATTGAGACTCCGGCTGCAGTTATGATCAGTGATCTTCTGGCAGAGGAGGTTGATTTCTTCAGTATCGGAACCAACGATCTGACGCAGTACACACTGGCCATTGACAGGCAGAACAGCAAGCTGGATAACATCTATGACTCTCACCATCCGGCAGTATTAAGAATGATCCAGCAGACCATCGAAAATGGTCATAAGCATGGATGCTGGGTTGGAATCTGTGGGGAACTGGGGGCAGATATGACACTTACAGAGACATTCCTGAAAATGGGAATCGACGAACTGTCCGTATCACCGTCCTTTGTGCTTCCGATCCGTAAAAAAATACGTGAGATGAAGCTGGATAAGATGGAAGAGTAATACAGAAAAGATTCATATGTACTCATAAGATAAAGAAGGTGTGAAATTGGGAAGCATATGGCATGATATTAGTGAAGAAAGAATCTTTCCAACGGATTTTATATCCGTTGTAGAGATATCCAAAGGCAGCAAGAAGAAATATGAGCTGGATAAAGAAACAGGACTAATCATCCTGGACCGGGTATTGTATACTTCAACACATTATCCGATGAATTATGGGTTCATCCCTCGGACACTGGGGGATGATGGAGATCCGCTGGATGTTCTGATCATGTGTTCAGAAGCTCTGGAACCATTAACACTGGTACGTTGTTATCCGATTGGTGTGATGAAGATGACAGACGGAGGAGCCGGGGATGAAAAGATTATTGCAATCCCCTGGGCTGACCCTACTTATCAGATGTATACAGACATATCTGAATTACCACAACATATCTTTGATGAAATACGGCATTTCTTTACAGTCTATAAAGATCTTGAAGGAAAGCATACGGCGGTCAATGAATTTCAGGGCGCACTGGAGGCTGTCGCAGTGATTGAAAAATGTATAGAACAATATAAAGATAAATTTGTAAAATAAAAAGGTCACTTGTAAAAGTTAATTCCACTTTGTAAGACTTACTTCCACCTTGTAGGATTAAATTCCACCGGGTGGAAGTTTTTTGTTACAAAAATGGTGGCATTTACGTCAAAAAGCATCTATAATAAGCCAAAAGCCGGAA
>JALEKG010000003.1 GCA_022769185.1 Dorea sp.
AAGCAGTTAGTAAGAAAAAGAGGATTATTCAATCTGTCCTGTGTGGTATGGTAATTGGATTTATTTGTGGGTTCGTCGGTGCCGGCGGCGGGATGATGATGCTTCTGATCCTGACCAGTGTTCTGGGATATGAGTTAAAAACAGCAGTGGGAACCAGTGTGTTTATTATGACTTTTACAGCTTTTACAGGGGCAACAAGTCATTTCACCATCGGAGGAATGTCTGATTTGTGGTGTCTGGTATTCTGTGTAGTGTCGACCTTTCTATGGGCAAGAGTCGCTGCTAAGTTCGCAAACAAAGCAAGCGCTGCAACTTTGAACCGGGCAACCGGTGTGGTACTTACCATATTAGGTATTGCTATTGTTGCTGTCAATTATTTGTAGAATCAGACACCGCTGCCAATAGGATAAATAATAATACAGAATGAGAAGGAGTAAAAGATGCAGGAGATATTGACCCGTGCAGGATGTTTTGTTGCGATTATCATAATCGGATATATACTTAGAAGGATTGGATTTTTCAGGGAAGAAGATTTTAAAGTGTTGTCTAAAATCGTACTGAAGATTACCTTGCCGGCGGCAATCATATCCAGTTTTTCAGGAAAAGAGATTGATCCGTCAATGCTGTTTCTCTGTCTGATCGGTATGGGTGGCGGCCTGATCTATATGGGTCTGGCGTATCTCCTGAATCGAAGAAAAAGTGAGGAAGACCGGGCCTTTGCAGTACTGAATACTGCGGGATATAATATTGGCAATTTCACACTTCCGTTTGTGCAAAGTTTTCTGGGACCTGTGGGGGTGATCACCACAAGTCTGTTTGATACAGGGAATTCCTTTATCTGTCTGGGAGGAGCCTACAGCGTTGCGTCACTGATCAAAAAATCCTCTGGCGGCAATCCGGTGAAAAAGATTGCACAATCGTTGGTGAAGTCATTGCCTTTCGATTGTTATATCATTATGACTATTCTTTCTCTTGCACATCTTTCACTTCCATCTGCGTTGACATCACTGGCAGACATTATCGGAAATGCAAATGCTTTTATGGCAATGTTGATGATCGGAGTTGGCTTTCAGCTGTCCGGTGACAGAGAGCAGACGGGAATGATCGTTCGTATTCTTGGTGTGCGTTATGGGATTGCGCTGGCAATTGCGCTGGGATGCTTTTTTCTGCTTCCCTTTCAGCTGGAAGTCCGGCAGGCACTGGCTATTCTGGCATTTAGTCCGATTGCATCAGCAGCACCCGCTTTTACGGCTGATATGGATGGTGATGTAGGACTTTCCAGTGCAGTCAATTCATTTTCGATTGTGTGCAGCATCGTATGTATCGTAATTGTACTGGCAATTGTTTTATGATTCTCTTGTTCGAACCGTTATTCAACTTGTCTAAGTGAAATTTTTGTGCTTATTGGGTTCCTTGACAGTGATTTTTTATTTTTATATAATAAAAAAGACGTATGATGTCTGATAATATCTCAGTTTAGGAAGACGGGTGAAGATCATGTATCAATTTGAGAAAGCAGATAAAAAGCTTCTTGGAGAACAGATTGAAGAAGAGTTGATGAATTATATTTTACAGGAACCGGTGGAGATCGGCCAGAAGATTCCTAATGAATTTGAACTTGCGGAGAAATTTGGCGTAGGAAGAAGTACGGTTCGTGAAGCAGTTAAGGGGCTGGTTTCGAAAGGTATTCTGGAAGTGAGAAGAGGATCGGGAACTTTTGTGATCAGTACCTGTTCTCCGGAAGAAGATCCGCTGGGACTTTCAAAATTGCAAGATAAATTCAAGCTGGCGCTGGAACTTTTTGAAGTCCGGCTGATGCTGGAACCGGATATTGCTGCACAGGCTGCAGAGAATGCGGATGAGCGGGATCTGGAGCAGTTAAAGCAGTTATGCGATGAGACAGAACGTTTGTATCTGGGCGGAAGTAACCATATTCCGAAGGACATTGAATTCCATACCTGTATTGCAAGATGCAGTAAGAACCGGGTAGTAGAAAGTCTGATTCCACTGATCAATTCAGCGGTTATGACATTTGCGAATCTGACACACCGGCGGTTGAAAGAAGAAACGATTGAAACACATCGCGCAATCGTGGAGGCGATTACTGAGAGGGATTCAGTTGGTGCAAGATGTGCGATGGTCATGCATCTGACTTATAACAGACAAGAATTGATACGTCAGATGAAAGAGAAAAAGAAGAAAGAGAATCGGTAGTAAAAATAGACAAAAAGAAGGGGCAAAATAGGGAAAATCCCCTTCTTTTTTTGTGGAATAAAGAGAAAAGAAAATTGAATAGGTCTGATGTATTGACTCTTTTTCAGAAAAAATGTATATTTTAACCATAAAACATAAGACGTCAGATGAATTGGAAATAAACAAAAGAAAAAGAAGAAAAACATCTGATGACAAGCAAGGGTAAAAAGCAAAAAGAGAAAGAGAGGAAAAATTTATGGGAACTGAAACACTTGATTTAAACCCAACAAGACTTGTGGTTGCTGCCATTGTTGGTCTGGCTATTCTGCTGGTACTGATTATCAAATTTAAGATCCAGGCAATGATAGCAATCCTGGTCGGAGCACTTGCGATTGGCCTGATTTCAGGAATGCCTGCAGACACAATCATTACGGCGGTAAACGATGGAATCGGGAACACGTTAAAAGGAATTGCACTTCTGGTAGGGCTAGGTTCGATGTTTGGAGCAATACTGGAGATCTCAGGAGGAGCTCAGACACTGGCGGTTACGATGGTAAAATGGTTTGGGGATAAGAAAGCAGCATGGGCGCTCGGAATTACAGGCTTGATCATCGCGATGCCAGTATTCTTTGACGCAGGTCTGATCATTTTAATTCCGCTTGCATTTTCTCTGGCCAAGAGAACCAACCGTTCTTCTTTATTTTATGCAATCCCGCTTTTAGCAGGTCTGGCAGTCGGCCATGCATTTATTCCGCCAACACCAGGTCCGGTCCTGGTAGCAACAATGCTGGGAGTAGATCTTGGATGGGTGATTCTGGTAGGAGTTGCTTGTGGTATCTTTTCTATGATTGTAGCAGGTCCAGTGTGGGGTGCTATCTGTGGAAAGAAATATTATATTCTAGTTCCAGAGCATGTTGCAAATCAGGAAGATATTGATGAATCTAAGCTTCCGAATTTCTGGACGATTGTAGGTATTATCCTGATTCCTCTGGTTTTGATTATTCTGGATTCTGTATCCGGTGTTGTTCCAGCTCTTGCGTTTTTACAGCCGATCTTCAGCTTCCTGGGAGAACCATTTGTTGCACTTTTGATAGCAACGATTGTTGCAATGTTGCTTTTGGGTGTAAAGCATGGATATAATACAGAAGAACTGGAAAAGATTATGACAAAATCTCTGGAACCGACAGGTATGATCCTTCTGGTCACAGCGTGTGGTGGTGTTCTGCGCTATGTTCTGCAGTATTCAGGCCTCGGAGATGTGATTGGAAATGCCGTAGCTGAGATGTCACTTCCATTAGTTGTACTTGCTTTTATCGTGGCGGCACTGGTTCGTGTCTGTGTAGGATCTGCTACTGTAGCAATGACCATGGCGGCCGGTATTGTGGCAGCAATTCCTGGTATTGCGGAATTATCACCGCTTTACCTGGCATGTGTGACAGCAGCAGTTGCAGGTGGAGCAACGGTATGCTCTCACTTTAATGATTCTGGATTCTGGCTGGTGAAATCCCTGGTAGGAATGGACGAGAAGACAACATTGAAAACATGGACGATTATGGAGACACTGGTAGGAACAACTGGATTTGTAGTAGCATTGATTATATCATTCTTTGCATAAGCAGGACTGTGAATTGTAATGGAAAGGTTCATAAGCAATCATCATAGAAAGAAGAGAAAGGACGATAGATATGTGTAATTTGAAAAGTCAGGAAATGCGGAAATTAGCACCGGAGCTTGATCCTTTGAGAATTGGAACCGGATGGAAGCCGGAAGATTTGTCCAAACCACAGGTGATTATTGAAAGTACTTATGGGGACAGCCATCCTGGAAGCGGCCATTTAAATATCTTAGTCGAAGAAGTAAGAAAAGGTATTATGGAAGCCGGCGGATACGGGGCAAGATATTACTGTACCGATATGTGTGACGGTGAGAGCCAGGGAACGGACGGAATTAATTTTAGTCTGGTCAGCCGAGAGATGATCGCCAATATGATTGAGATTCAGGCAAATGCGACTCCTTTTGATGCAGGGGTGTATCTTGCAAGCTGCGACAAAGGAATGCCTGCGAATCTGATGGGGCTTTGCAGGGTAAATATTCCGGCAATTGTAGTTCCGGGCGGAACAATGAATGCAGGTCCAGACATGCTGACATTGGAGCAGTTGGGAATGTACAGTGCAAAATACCAGAGAGGTGAGATTGATGAAGAGAAATTAAACTGGGCAAAACACAATGCCTGCCCGAGCTGTGGAGCATGTTCCTTCATTGGAACCGCATCTACCATGCAGATCATGGCAGAAGCGCTGGGACTTGCGCTTCCTGGAAGTGCGCTGATGCCTGCAACGAGTCCGGATCTTCTTGCATTTGCAAGAGAGGCAGGAAGACAGGCGGTAAAACTGGCTACAATGGAACATATGCGTCCGAGTGATATCGTAACAATGGACAGCTTTGAAAATGCGATTCTGGTGCATGCAGCAGTATCCGGCAGTACGAACTGTCTGCTTCATATTCCGGCAATCGCCCATGAGCTTGGCATTGAAATTACAGGAGATACCTTTGACCGACTTCACAGAAATGCAAGATATCTTCTGGATGTACGTCCGGCAGGACGCTGGCCTGCGGAGTGCTTCTATTATGCAGGCGGTGTTCCAGCGATCATGGAAGAGATCAAAGACTATCTGCATCTGGATGTCATGACAGTGACCGGAAAGACATTGGGAGAAAATCTGAAAGATTTAAGAGAAAATGGTTTCTATGAGCGCTGCGAAAAATGGCTTCAGGATTTTAACAAACGTTATGGCGTTTCTGTGACAAAAGAAGACATCATTCGTCCATATGATAAGGCAATCGGAACGGATGGAAGTATCGCCATTCTCCGCGGAAATCTTGCACCGGAGGGTGCTGTTATTAAGCATACGGCGTGTCCGAAGGAGATGTTCAAAGCGGTGTTAAGAGCCAGACCATTTGACAGTGAGGAAGAATGCCTGGATGCGGTGCTGAAACATAAAGTGGAAAAGGGAGATGCTGTATTTATCCGATATGAAGGACCAAAAGGAAGCGGAATGCCGGAGATGTTCTATACTTCTGAAGCAATCAGCAGTGATAAAGAGCTGGGACGCAGTATTGCACTGATCACAGATGGACGTTTTTCCGGAGCATCTACGGGACCTGTCATCGGTCATTGCAGCCCGGAAGCAGCAGATGGAGGACCGATCGCGCTGGTAGAAGAAGGAGATCTGATAGAGATAGATGTATTTGAAAGAAAGTTGAATATCATCGGTGTAAATGGAGAAGAAAAGACTCCGGAAGAGATTGCTAAAATTCTGGCTGAGAGAAAGAAAAACTGGAAACCAAGAGAGCGGAAGTATAAAAAAGGAGCACTTCGATTATTCAGTGAACATGCAGTCAGCCCGATGAAAGGTGCGTATCTGGAGTTTGATGATTAGAAAAGATACAAATAAAAAAATATGAAATAAAAGGCAGATGTTGATACGGTCTGAACCGTGTTGACATCTGCCTTTCTGTATTTTAAGCTTTCCGGCGGACAGCAGCAGAGAGTTGCCATTGCAAGGGCACTGTCTTACGATGCGGATGTGATTCTGGCAGATGAACCGACCGGTAATCTTGATCGTGAGACACAGGAAGAAATCATGCAGATCTTCCGGGAGCTTGCAGATCAGGGGAAATGCGTGATCATTGTCAGCCATTCGCGGGAAGTCGCAGATGCTTGTGATCAGGTCTATACCTTAAAAAAGGTTCAGAAAAATAAATAGAATTCATATTTGGGGAAATGGACTTAATACGGACGAAAAAATGGTTGAAAAATGGATTTTTATATTTGAAAGAGTATGATATTATTTTTATAAATAAAGGATAAAGGTGAGACTATGAAAATCCAGGAGATGAAACAGAGAAAAAAAGAATTGGGGTTTACGAATGAACAGATAGCAAGACTTTCAGGAGTACCACTTGGGACGGTCCAGAAGGTTTTTGGGGGTGCAACAGAATCACCGAGATATGAAACATTAAAGGCCTTGGAACGAGTACTGGCGGCTTCGGATCATGGGATGGAGCAATCCACAGCCATGTGCGATGCAAAAGCAGCATATATGACGAAGAAACAGGGGGAGTATACACTGGAGGATTACTATCATCTTCCAGAGGATCAGAGAGCAGAATTGATTGACGGGGTCATTTATGATATGTCATCGCCACTTTCAGATCACCAGCTCGTTGCAGGCTGGATTTACTCCAAATTTGTTCAATATGTAACAGAGATGAAAGGAGCCTGTCTTCCGATTGTAGCACCTATGGATGTGCAGCTGGATTGTGACGATAAGACGATAGTAGAACCGGATGTCATGATCCTGTGTGACCGGAGTAAGCTGAAGCGGCACTGTGTCTACGGGGCACCAGATTTTGTACTGGAGGTGCTTTCAAAGTCGACCAGAAAAAAGGATATGGTCATCAAGCTGAATAAATATATGAATGCAGGCGTGAAGGAGTACTGGATGGTTGACATAGATGCAAGAAGAGTTCTGGTCTATGTCTTTGAGCAGGATAATTATCCAGTGATTTATGGATTTGATGACAAAGTACCGGTCAGCATCTGGAACGGAGAGTGTGAGATAGATTTTGCAGAAGTTTATGATTATATACGATTTTTAGTTGAATGACAGTTAGAGGTATTATCATGAGAATTATCATATCACCAGCAAAGAAAATGAATGTAGATCTGGATTCGTTGAATTATCATGCGCTTCCGGCCTTTCTGAAAGAAACGGGAATTCTGATGGATTATATGAAGTCCCTTTCCTATGAAGAATCTAAGAAACTATGGGGCTGTAATGAAAAACTGGCCGCACAGAACTATGAGAGATTTCAGCATATGGATCTTACGAAAAGGCTGACCCCGGCAATTCTCTCTTATGAAGGAATCCAGTATCAGTATATGGCACCGGCAGTTTTCGAAGAAGAGATGCTTTCTTATGTGCAGGAACATCTTCGAATCCTGTCCGGATTCTATGGAGTGCTGAAACCGATGGATGGAGTCACACCGTACCGTCTGGAAATGCAGGCAAAGACAAAAGCAGGAGACTGCAGTGGATTATATGAATTCTGGGGTGGAAGACTGTATGAAGAAGTAACAGATGACTCACATGTGATCATCAATCTTGCATCCAAAGAATATTCCAAATGTATTGAAACATATCTGACTCCGGAAGACAGGTACATCACCTGCGTATTCGGCGAACTATCCGGAGAAAAAGTGGTACAGAAAGGAACTTATGCCAAGATGGCCAGGGGCGAGATGGTTCGTTTCATGGCAGAGCGGAACGTAGAAGAACCGGAAGAAATCCGGGAATTTCAGAGACTGGGGTATAAGTACCGGGAAGAACTGTCGAATGAGACAGAATATGTCTTTGTGAAAAAATGTTAATCGGAACTTATCAAGAAGATTTACTGAGAAAGGATCTATAAATGCAAATACGAATTGCATCTCTGGATGATGCGGAGGAATTATTGAAAATCTATGCTCCGTATGTAGAAAAGACCGCGATTACATTTGAGTATGAGGTCCCGACACTTGAGGAATTCAAGAACCGGATGACCCGTGTGCTGGAGAGGTATCCATATCTTGTCGCGGAAAAAGAGGGAGAACTGCTTGGTTATGCCTATGTGAGCCCGTTTAAGGAGCGTCCAGCCTATAATTGGGCGGTGGAGACCTCAATTTATGTAAAAGAAGGATGCAGGCGTCTTGGTGTCGGCAGAAGATTATATGAGGAGCTGGAGAGAATCCTGAAGCTTCAGAATATTCTGAATATGGAAGCGTGTATTGCCTGCCCGCAGGGAGAAAAGGATGAATATCTGACATGGGACAGTGTCCGGTTTCATGAGAGGATGGGGTACCGGCTGGTAGGAGAATTTCAGCAGTGCGGATATAAATTTCATCATTGGTACAATATGGTCTGGATGGAAAAACAAATCGGGGCACATATTAAGGATCAGCCAGAAATCATAAAATTCGGGAAAATAGAATATGGAAAATTTTGATGAGTTCATTGAGACTATCAATAGATGACCGGAAGAGAAAATCGGCAGAATCCCAGTGTTTTCGGGGGAATTTGGAAATTTGTGAAAAGGGCAACAAAATCGTGAAACAAATAACGCTACATGTTGTTGAAAATACACAAAAACATTCGTTGACAAAGAAAAATTTCGCAGATATAATGGGACAAAAATAAAGACAAGTAATTGGCTGATGAATCCGAGAGAGATTTTGATCTTGTAAGGTCAGAACGCCGAAGGGGCAAGAAAGTGCAGAAAGCTCGAAACTCTCAGGCAAAGGAATCGGATTCGGACAATGCTCTGAAGGACAAACGACAGGGAACTATAACATCCATTTTATGTGGATATTATGGTTCCTTTCCTTTTGTGTGACAGAAAAGAAACTGTTGAAGAAGGAGGAGAAAAAAATGGAACTGAAAACACCATTATATGATGCACACGTGAAAGCCGGAGGAAAGATCGTGCCATTTGGCGGATATTTACTGCCGGTACAATATGAGACTGGTGTCATCAAAGAACACATGGCAGTTCGTACGCAGGCAGGCCTGTTTGATGTATCTCATATGGGTGAGGTATTGTGTGAAGGAAAGGATGCGCTGCGCAATCTTCAGATGATCTTGACTAATAATTTTGACAACATGGTAGATGGTCAGGCAAGATATAGCCCGATGTGTAATGAAAACGGTGGTACAGTAGATGATCTGATCGTATATAAAAAATCCGATGATCATTACTTCATCGTAGTGAATGCCGCAAATAAAGACAAAGATTATCAGTGGATGCTGGATCATCAGTTTGGAGAAGTAACATTTACGGACGTATCTGCCCAGTATGCGCAGCTGGCGCTGCAGGGACCAAAGGCAATGGATATCTTGAGAAAGCTTACTGCAGAAGAAAATATTCCGAAGAAATATTACCATGCTGTATTTGATACAGAGGTTGCCGGAATTCCTTGCATCATTTCTAAGACAGGATACACAGGAGAAGATGGAGTTGAGCTTTATCTGGATAGCAGCAGCGCAGAGAAAATGTGGGATGTTCTTCTGGAAAATGGAAAAGAAGAAGGTCTGATCCCATGTGGACTTGGTGCAAGAGATACACTTCGCATGGAAGCAGCAATGCCGCTTTATGGCCATGAAATGGATGATACAGTATCTCCATTAGAGACAGGTCTTGGATTTGCAGTAAAGATGGCGAAAGAAGACTTTATCGGAAAAGCTGCGCTGGAAGAGAAAAAAACACCGCAGAGAACCCGAATTGGCCTGAAAGTAACCGGACGTGGAATTATCCGTGAGAATCAGGATGTATATAAGGGAGAAGAGAAGATTGGTCAGACAACTTCTGGTACACACTGCCCATATCTTGGATATCCGATTGCTATGGCTCTTGTAGGAGAAGGAAGCGTTGAGATTGGAGATAAGGTAGAAGCAGAAGTCAGAGGAAGAAGAGTAGAAGCAGAAGTGGTAGCACTTCCATTCTATAAGAGAAGCAAATAGTCAAAAAATAAAAGATTAAAAAGAAAAGGAGAAAAACAATGGAATTAAGAGAAGGATTATTATATTCGAAATCACATGAATGGGTAAAAGAAGAAGGAGATATCGCAATTATCGGACTTACTGATTTCGCACAGTCAGAACTTGGAGATCTGGTATTTGTAAATCTTCCGGAAGAAGGAGACGAGGTTTCTGTAGGAGAGTCATTCTCAGATGTTGAATCTGTAAAAGCAGTTTCTGATGTATATTCACCAGTATCCGGAATTGTATGTGAGATTAATGAAGAGCTTCTGGATGCTCCGGAAAAAATCAATGAAGAACCTTATGAAGCATGGTTTATAAAAGTAAAAGATATTACTGAGAAAGAAGAGCTCTTATCTGCTGAAGAATATGAAGCATTTGTAGAAAGCGAACAAGAATAGTAGGAAAAATTATTAGAAAGGCGGTGACCGCTTTATGGGAAGCTATATTCCAGGGACAAAGCAAGAGCAGAAAGAAATGCTTGCTGAGATAGGCTTCGAGTCTATGGAAGAGTTGTTCGGGCATATTCCAGACGAAGTAAAGGTAAAAGATGGGCTTCAGATTCCGGATGGTATGTCTGAACTGGAAGTTCGAAGAAAAGTAACAAAGCTTGCAGAAAAGAATAAAGTATTTCCAGTGATTTTCCGCGGAGCAGGAGCATACAGACATTATATTCCTGCAACAGTAAAGAGTGTTATTTCCAAAGAAAATCTGTTGACAGCATACACTCCTTATCAGGCAGAGATCAGTCAGGGAATCCTGCAGTCTATTTTTGAATATCAGACAATGATCTGTGAACTTACAGGTATGGATACTTCGAATGCGTCTGTATATGATGGTGGAACTGCAGCGGCAGAAAGTATCGCAATGTGCCGTGAAAGAAAGAGAAAGAAAGCACTGATTTCAGAGATGACAGATCCAAAAGTGCTGGAAACTGTGAAGACATACTGCTTTGGTAATGAGATGGAACTGGTAATCGTTCCTCAGAAAGACGGAGTAACAGATATGGATGCACTTCGTGAGCTGATTGATGATACGACAGCCTGTGTATATATCCAGCATCCGAATTATTATGGCAATCTGGAAGATGCAGAAGCAATCGGAGCAGTAGCTCATGAAGCTGGAGCGAAATATATTATGGGAGTGAACCCAATTTCTCTTGGCGTAGTTAAGACTCCGAGAGAATATGGAGCAGATGTGGCAGTCGGAGAAGGACAGCCGCTCGGTCTTCCATTAGCATTTGGAGGTCCTTATGTTGGATTTATGGCCTGTGTATCTGCTATGACCAGAAAACTTCCTGGAAGAATTGTGGGCCAGACAACAGATCACAATGGAAAGACCGGATATGTTCTGACTCTGCAGGCAAGAGAACAGCATATCCGCAGAGAGAAAGCCTCCAGTAATATCTGCTCGAACCAGGCATTGTGTGCGCTGGCGGTAGGTGTATATCTTGCTTCTGTAGGAAGCGAAGGACTGAATAATATCGCTGTTCAGTGTACATCAAAGGCACATTACATGGCAAAACAGCTGGAAGCAGTTGGTTATCAGACTGAGAACAAGGGATCATTCTTCCATGAATTTGTAACAGTATCTGAAACTCCTGCAGAAAAAGTACTTTCTGCATTGGAAGCTGAAGGAATCCTGGGTGGATATCCACTGGATGAGCATAGAATTTTGTGGTGCTGCACGGAGATGAACAGTAAAGAAGACATTGACAGAGCAGTTTCCATCATAAAGGAGGTGTAATGTATGTTAATATTTGAAAAAGGCAAAGAGGGCAGAGGATTAAGCCTGTTTCCGGAATGTGATGTTGAAGTAGTGATGCCGGAAGAGAAAGACCGCAGAGAACGTACATTACATCTGCCAGAGCTTTCCGAAAATGAGATCAGCAGACACTACACAGAGCTTGCAAAGAAGTGTCACGGAGTCAATGATGGATTCTATCCGCTTGGTTCCTGTACGATGAAATATAATCCAAAAATCAATGAAGAGATGGCAGCATTGCCAGGATTTACAGAGATTCATCCGCTTCAGCCCGCCCATACCGTACAGGGATGTATGGAAGTTATGAAAACGTTGGAAGAATATCTGTGCGAGATTACAGGTATGAAGAATATGACTCTGCAGCCTGCAGCCGGAGCACACGGTGAGTTTACCGGACTGCTGTTGATTAAGGCATATCATGAAAGCAGAGGCGATAAGAAGCGTACGAAGATTATCGTTCCGGATTCTGCGCATGGAACCAATCCGGCAAGTGCTGTTATGGCAGGATTTTCTGTAGTCAGCATCCCATCAGGACCGGATGGATGTGTAGATCTTGAAAAACTGCGCGAAGCAGCAGGCGATGATGTGGCAGGCCTGATGCTGACGAATCCAAATACGGTAGGTTTATTTGATAAAAATATCCTTGAGATTACAAAGATCATCCATGAGTGCGGCGGTCAGTGCTACTATGACGGAGCAAACTTAAATGCTGTTATGGGAACCGTTCGTCCTGGAGATATGGGATTTGATGTTATTCATCTGAATCTTCATAAGACATTCTCTACTCCGCATGGCGGAGGTGGACCGGGAAGCGGTCCGGTTGGATGTAAAGAGCATCTTGCACAGTTCCTTCCATCTGTACTCGTAGAGGGAACAGAAGAATTGAAGTTTAGAAAGCCAGAGCACAGCATTGGCGAGATGAAGGAGTTCTATGGGAACTTCCTTGTAGCGGTAAGAGCGCTTACTTATGTAATGACACTTGGAAGAGAAGGAATTCCGGAGGCAAGTCAGAATGCAGTTCTGAATGCAAATTACATGATGCAAAAGCTGAAAGATCTCTATACGATGGCATATGATGAAGTCTGCATGCATGAGTTTGTTATGAGTCTTTCTGATCTGAAAAAGAAGACAGGAGTTTCTGCAATGGATATTGCCAAAGGACTTCTGGATAACGGAATCCATCCGCCTACAATGTACTTCCCATTGATCGTGGATGAAGCACTTATGGTAGAGCCGACAGAGACAGAATCCAAAGAAACAATGGATAAAGCAATCCAGGTATTCAGAGATCTGTACGAAATGGCAGAACAGGATGCTGAAAAGCTTCATAATGCACCCGTTAAGACACCGGTAACGAGATTGGATGAAGTTGGAGCTGCGAGACATCCGGTATTAAAATATGAGTTTTCAAAATAATATCATATTCTGAAAGAGGTATTGAGATGATCGATAAAATAACTTATATAGAGACAGACAATACATACCCCTATCGGAATCTTGCGATGGAGGAGTATCTGCTCCTCCATTGTGGTAAAGAGGAATGTATTTTGTATCTCTGGCAGAACAGAAATACGGTTGTAATTGGTCGAAATCAGAATGCATGGAAAGAATGTCTGGTAAGTAAACTGGAGGAGGAAAACGGATATCCTGTGCGCAGACTTTCCGGAGGCGGAGCAGTGTACCATGATCTTGGAAACTTAAATTTTACGTTTCTGGTAAGAAAAGAGAATTATGATGTGAACAGGCAGCTAAATGTCATTCTGGAAGCAGTAAAGAAACTTGGGATACATGCAGAAAAATCTGGACGTAATGATATCTTGATCGACGGACACAAATTCTCTGGGAATGCTTTTTATGAGCAGGGAGACTGCTGTTATCATCATGGAACATTGATGGTAAATGTGAATCTGGGAGAGTTGTCCAGATATCTGACCGTATCTAAGGATAAACTGAAATCCAAAGGGGTTGATTCTGTAAAGGCAAGGGTTACGAATCTGACAGAATATGCACCGGATCTTACGGTTGATGTGTTAAAACAGAAGCTTCTGGAAGCATTTGAAGAAGTTTATGGATTGAAAGCGAATATCCTGAAAGATACGGATCTGGATGCGGAGGAAGTAGAAGAAAGGACACAGAAATTTGCTTCCTGGGACTGGATTTTCGGAAGAAAACTGGATTTCCAGTATGAGCTGGCGAACCGGTTCCCGTGGGGACAGATCACACTGCAGTTCAAGGTGAAAAATGGAAAGATCGAAGATGTCAATGTATATTCTGATTCCATGAGACCTTCATTGATAGGAGAGATCAGCCGCTATCTGAAAAATGTCCGTTATGATAAGAAAGCAATCTGTGCAGAACTGGGACTTTACTGGTCCTGTAATCAGGAAGAAGACCAGATGATGAAAGATATCATCGCCTGGATAGAATCAATCGATTTGTAAAGGAGAAGCAAATGATGGGAGAAAAATTTGATGTGATTGTAATCGGCGCGGGGCCCGGAGGATATGTAGCTGCAATCAAGGCTGCTAAGGAAGGGCTTCGCACAGCAATTGTGGAAAATAGAAGAGTCGGAGGTACTTGCCTTAACAGAGGATGTATTCCGGCAAAAGCTATGATTCATGCTTCTTCTCTTTATAGAGAGATGCAGGAGAGTGAGTGCTTTGGAGTGAAAGCTTCTGAGGTTTGTTATGATTATGGAAAGATTCTTGCATATAAACAGGAGACAACCGACAAATTGTGCCAGGGAATTGAGCAGCTGTTAAAAGCAAATGGAGTAACAACCCTGTCAGGAAAAGGAACCTTGGAAAAGAATAAAGTAGTAAAAGTTGTAGGAGAAGATGGCGAGAACTGTTATGAAGCTGAAAATGTAATCCTGGCAGCAGGATCCAAACCATTGGTTCTTCCAATTCCGGGGCTTGATCTGCCGGGCGTTTTGACCAGTGACGAATTGTTCCGTCTGGAAGAGATGCCTGAGAGTCTGGTGATCATCGGAGGTGGAGTAATCAGCGTAGAGTTTGCAAGTGTATATGCAAATCTTGGATGTAATGTGACGATTGTGGAAGCAATGCCAAGGCTGATTCCGAATATGGATAAAGAGATTTCTCAGAATCTGAAGATGATTCTGAAAAAACGTGGAGTTGATATTCATACATCAGCAGCTGTACAGAGAGTAGAGCAGGAAGAAAATCAGTATACCTGTGTATTCATTGAAAAGGAAAAAGAAGTAAGAATTTCTGCCCAGTATGTATTATGTGCAGTAGGAAGATGTCCGAATACGGATGGACTGTTCGCTGAAGATGCAGTTCCAGATATGGAACGCGGACGTGTGGTTGTGGATGAGGAATTCCGCACCAGTATCGAAGGAGTTTATGCAATTGGAGATCTGGTAAAAGGAATGCAGCTTGCGCATCTTGCAAGTGCACATGGAGCATATGTTGCAGAAAAGCTTGCCGGAAAAGAGCCTTCCATCGATGTTCATACCGTCCCGGGATGTGTATATACCGATCCAGAGATTGCTTCTGTTGGAATGACAGAAGATGAGGCGAAAGAACGCGGAATAGAAGTAAAGACTGGTAAATTCATTATGAGTGCGAATGGTAAATCACTGATCACCAAAGAAGAGAGAGGATTTATCAAAGTAATTGTAGAAGCTGATACGGATATTATCATAGGGGCACAGATGATGTGTGCGAGAGCAACGGATATGATTGGGGAATTTGTAACCGCTGTAGTGAATCGTATGACGGTACACCAGCTGGTGAAAGGTATGCGTGCACATCCTACCTATAATGAGGGCGTAGTAGAAGCGCTTGAGGATACTGTCGGAGGAGCAGTACATGTAATGCCGAAGAAGAAAAGATAAAGATATATTGAGAAAGGATGGTATGCAGTATGGGTTTTAAAAGTGATATTGAGATTGCACAGGAAGCTGAGATGAAAGTCATCAACGAAGTTGCAGATTCTATTGGAATTCCGGATAAATATGTAGAAAATTACGGAAAATATAAAGCAAAGATTGATTACCGCTATTATAAGGATGAACTGGAGGACCGTCCGGATGCAAAAGTGGTCCTGGTGACTGCGATTAATCCAACCCCGGCGGGAGAAGGTAAGACAACAACAACGATCGGTCTGGCAGATGCAATGAACCGCCTGGGGAAAAAGACAATGGTTGCTTTAAGAGAGCCATCCCTCGGACCTGTATTTGGAGTGAAAGGTGGAGCCGCCGGTGGCGGATATGCGCAGGTTGTTCCAATGGAAGATATCAATCTTCATTTTACCGGGGATCTTCATGCAATCGGAGCAGCAAATAACTTGATCGCAGCAATGCTTGATAATCATATTCATCAGGGTAATGTCCTGGATATTGATACGAACAGAGTAACCTGGAGACGTTGTGTGGATATGAATGACCGTCAGCTTAGAAGCATCGTAGATGGACTTGGGGGAAAAGCAGACGGTGTTACACGTCAGGATGGATTTGACATTACGGTAGCATCTGAGATTATGGCTGTTTTCTGTCTTGCCAATGATATTCTGGATCTGAAAGAGCGTGTGTCTAAGATTATCGTAGCTTATTCCAGAAGCGGAAAACCAGTAACAGCCGGAGATCTTCACGCAGAGGGCGCAGTTGCCGCACTTTTGAAAGATGCTTTAAAACCAAATCTGGTACAGACGCTGGAAGGAACACCTGCATTTATTCATGGTGGTCCATTTGCCAATATTGCACATGGATGTAATAGTGTTATCGCAACCAAAATGGGAATCAAACTGGCAGATTATATGATTACGGAGGCTGGATTCGGTGCAGATTTAGGTGCAGAGAAATTCATTGATATCAAATGCCGCATGTCAGGAATTCGTCCAAATGCAGTAGTTTTAGTTGCGACAATCAAAGCTTTGAAATATAATGGTGGTATTCCAAAGACGGGGCTTCAGGAAGAAAATCTGGAAGCGCTGGAAAAAGGAATCCCAAATCTTCTGAAACATATTGAAAATATTACCAATGTATATCATCTCCCGGTTGTAGTTGCAATCAATGCATTCCCGACAGATACCAGGGCAGAATTGGATCTTGTACGCGAAAAATGCAAGGAACTGGGAGTAAATGTAGCATTGTCAGAAGTATGGGCTCACGGCGGAGAAGGTGGAGAAGAGCTTGCAAAAGAGGTTATCCGTCTCTGCGAAGGTGAGAGTACGATGGAATATGTATACGATGTCAATGCTTCTATTAAAGAGAAAATTGAGGCAATCGCTACAAAGATATATGGTGCTGACGGAGTGGACTATACCACAAAGGCAAATAAAGAGATTCAGAATCTGGAGGCAATCGGACTTGGAAATCTTCCAATCTGTATGGCAAAGAATCAATATTCTCTGACAGACGACGCAAAGAAGCTTGGAAGACCGGAAAACTTCAGAATTACAATCCGTGATATCACTGCTTCTGCAGGAGCTGGATTCCTGGTTGCTCTGACCGGAGACATTATGAAGATGCCGGGTCTTCCGAAAGTACCTTCCGCAGAGAAGATTGATGTCGATGCAGATGGTGTAATATCAGGACTGTTTTAAGGAGGAAAAAAGTCATGATGCTAGAGCAGAGAACGACAGAATTTCTGGAGGTATTGTCTTCTGCAGAACCAGTTCCGGGCGGTGGAGGTGCATCTGCTGCGGTAGGGGCATTCGCTTCCGCACTTGGTATGATGGTTGCGAATCTGACGGTTGGCAAGAAGAAGTACGCAGACGTAGAAGAAGAGATCATTGAGATCAGAAGCCGTCTGGAAACTCTCAGAGAAGAACTGGTGGCTTTGACCGACAAAGATGCAGAAGCATTTGAACCGTTGTCCAGAGCTTATGGACTTCCAAAAGAGACACAGGAACAGAAAGAAGAAAAAGAAAGAGTCATGGAGAAAGCATTGTATGAGGCGAGTATTGTACCACTTCAGATCATGCAGACAGTTTCGAAAGTGATGGAACTTCTGAAAGTATTGGGAGAGAAGGGCAGCAGGATCGCAGTCAGTGACGTAGGAGTTGCTGTATTATTTGCACGTGCGGCACTGGAAGGAGCGTCTTTGAACATTTATATTAATACCCGGCTGATGAAAGACCGGGAACAGGCAGAGAAGCTGAACAAAGAATCCGATGACTTAATTACAGAAGCACGCAGGCTGCAGGAAGAGATCTATGCAGGAGTGCTTGCGAAGATTCGGTAGGAGGAAAATATGAGTGTATTAATGAAAGGTGCTGACGTGGCAAATGCCATGAAGGAAGACCTGATAAACAGAGTAGAGTGCCTGAAAGAAAAGGGAGTAGCTCCGTGCCTGACAATCATAAGAGTTGGAAGTCGTCCGGATGATGTATCTTATGAGCGTGGAGCGAAGAAACGTATGGAGATGATCGGGATTGAATGTCGGATTGTAGAGCTTCCAGAAGATATCGCGCAGGATTCTTTTGAAGAAGAAGTCCGTAGGGTGAATGCGGATCCGTCGGTTCATGGAATTTTGCTGTTCCGTCCATTGCCAAATCAGCTGAATGAGGAACCGGTAAAAGCAATGATCAATCCGGAGAAGGATATGGATTGTATGAGCCCGATGAATATTGCCAAAATATTTGCCGGAGATGAGACAGGTTATGCACCGTGTACGGCGGAAGCTGTCATGGAGATGCTGGAATTTTATGGAATTGCTCCGAAAGGGAAGAATGTTACGGTTGTGGGAAGAAGTATGGTTGTAGGAAAGCCGCTTTCCATGATGCTTTTAAAGAAACATGCAACGATTACCGTTTGCCATACCAGAACAGCGGATCTTTCAGCGGTATGCAGGAAGGCAGAAATTCTCGTTGCGGCAGCCGGAAAGGCCAGAATGATTACGGAAGATATGGTCGGTGAAGGCGCAGTGGTAGTGGATGTCGGGATTAACGTAGATGAATCCGGTAACATGTGTGGAGATGTAGATTTTGATGCAGTGGAGGCAAAGGCATCTTATATCAGTCCGGTACCGAGAGGAGTAGGAAGTATTACAACTTCTGTTCTTGCAAAACACGTAGTACGTGCAGCTGAAAAACGCTCAGGCATGTAAACTTAATTTTCAATCATATACAGCTCCATTGCGTGAAAACAGAGAAAGATCTTTTCGCAATGGAGCTGTTCATACTTTTTTCGAATTATAAACTGTGCTACAATGAAAAGAACGTTGGAATGTAAGTTCCGACAAAACTGAAATGGAAAGGATAACAGGATGTTATACGAAGAAGCAAGGGTATATTTGGATCATGTATCGAAATACGGAAGTGTACTTGGTCTTGACAGTATAAAGAGCTTGTTAGAAGAGCTGGGAAATCCGCAAAAAGATTTGACATTTATACACATAGCAGGTACCAATGGAAAAGGTTCGATACTGGCATATCTGTCCCAGATCCTGACAGAAGCAGGATATCGGACAGGGAGATATATTTCTCCGACAGTGATGGAATATCTGGAACGTTTCCAAATTGACGGGAAATATATGAAAGAAGAAGAATTTGCAGAGATTACCGGCAGTGTAAAGCGTGCGGCAGAGAAACTTGTTGATATGGGAAAGCCTTCCCCGACTGCTTTTGAGATTGAGACAGCGATTGCCTTTGAATATTTCCGGAAGCGGGCATGTGATTTTGTCGTACTGGAAGCTGGGATGGGAGGCGCACTGGATGCGACTAACATTATAGAAAATACGAAATTATGTATATTTGCTTCCATTAGTATGGATCATATCGGTGTGTTGGGCGATACGCTGGAAGAGATTACAGAAAATAAGGCTGGAATTCTGAAAAAGGGAGCGGCGGCAGTGACCGGCAGGCAGCAGGAATGTGTACTAAGGATTCTTCGACAGAAAGCAGAGGAAATGGGCTGTCCGATTTTCTTGGCAGATCCAGAGAAAGTACAAGTGATGCAGAGAAGTTTGAAGGGGCAGCAATTTTCGTATCAGGAATATGAAGACCTGGAGATCTCACTTACCGGGCAGTGCCAGATTGAAAATGCAGTTACCGTTCTGGAAGCAGTAAAGGTGCTGCGTTGTCAGGGAATCAGGATCAGTCAGGAAGCAGTCAGACAAGGATTGAAAAATACCAGGTGGCCGGGAAGATTTACTGTGTATGATAGGAAGCCCATGGTGATCATAGATGGAGCGCATAATGAAGATGCGGCGAAAAGGCTTGCGCAGAATATCAGCATGCTCCTTCCGGGAAGAAAAGTAACTGCGGTGATGGGAGTATTTCAGGATAAAGAATATGAAAAAATGATTACAATAATGGCACCGTTTCTGAAGTTTGTGTATACAATCGATCTTCCGAACCGGGAGAGGACTCTGGAGAAGGAAGTACTCTGTGAAAGACTTAAGAAACAGGGCATAGAGGCAGAAACGGCAGAAAGTATAGAAGAAGCATTGAGACTGGCAAAGCAGCGGGAAAAAGAGGATGGAGCAGTACTGGTATTTGGTTCGTTATCTTATCTTGGAGACGTCATCCGACTGGAAGAGAAGGCTGCAGAAAGGAATTAAGATATGGTAGATAAAGAAAAAGTGGAACAGGCTGTTCGTCTCTTGCTGGAAGGAATCGGAGAAGATGTAAACCGGGAAGGTCTGATTGAAACGCCTGCAAGAATCGCAAGAATGTATAGCGAGATCTGTGGAGGAATGGATGAGGATGCCGGAGAACATTTAAAGAAGACTTTTACTGCGGATAATAATGAGATGGTCGTGGAAAAAGATATCACATTTTATTCCATGTGTGAACATCATATGCTGCCGTTTTACGGGAAGGTGCATATTGCGTATATTCCGGATGGAAAAGTGGTAGGCTTAAGTAAGCTGGCAAGAACTGTGGAAGTTTATGCCAGACGGCTGCAGCTGCAGGAACAGATGACAGCACAGATCGCAGATGCATTGATGGAGCACTTATGTCCGAAAGGTGTGATGGTCATGGCAGAAGCCGAGCATATGTGTATGACGATGCGTGGTGTGAAAAAGCCGGGAAGTAAGACGGTCAGTGTTGTGACCAGAGGTGAGTTTGAAGATAATGAGAAGCTTCAGAATCTGTTTTTCCGGATGATAGGACGGTAAGAGCATGAGTAGCAGTATCGAAGATATCAAAGGAAAAAGGGAAGAAGTACAGAATATGAAACGGGTGCAGGAAATATACCGGCATCCGTATTTTCAGGAATGTCTGGAAAAGAATCAGAAGGCGGAGACAACGAGAGTTTTCTGTAAGCATAATATGGTACATTTCCAAGATGTGGCAAGGCTTGCCTATATTTTTTCTATGGAAAGAGGCTATTCGATAAAAAAGGAAGAAATCTATGTGACTGCGCTGCTTCATGATATTGGAAAATGGCAGCAGTACAGTGACGGGACACCGCATGAAAAGGCAAGTGCCTGCATTGCGGATAAAATTCTTCGAGAAGCAGGATTCACGGAAGATGAGAGAACGAGAATTCTTACAGCAATCCTGAATCATCGAAAAAAGGGAAAAGAAGAAAAAGATCCAGGCCATATGACAGATAGTCTGATGGGAGACGAGATGGGAGAGCAGCTGGCAGAGATTCTGTATGATGCAGATAAGATTTCACGGGCCTGTTACATGTGCCCTGCTGAAAAAGAATGTAACTGGAGCGAAGAAAAGAAGAATTTAAATATCATCTGGTAAAGAAGGAGAGAACAGTGAAGATAGGAAACAGAGAATTTGATACGAAACATCACACATATATTATGGGAATTCTGAACGTGACACCGGATTCATTTTCCGATGGAGGAAAGTGGGACGATTATGATGCAGCCATGCACCATACAGAAGAGATGCTGAACAGTGGCTGCGATATCCTGGATATTGGCGGGGAATCGACCAGGCCGGGGCATCAGCAGATCAGCGAGGAAGAAGAAATTAGCAGAGTGACTCCGCTGATAGAGGCAGTCAAGAAGAATTTTGACGTTCCGATCTCTGTGGATACTTATAAAAGTAAAGTTGCGGAAGCAGCACTTCAGGCAGGAGCAGATATGGTCAATGATATCTGGGGATTCCAGTATGATGAAGCTATGGCATCATTGGTGAAAAAATATGATGTGGCCTGCTGTCTGATGCATAATCGGAATGAGGCAGTATATGAGAACTTTATCGAAGATATGTATCAGGATCTGAAGAAGTGCATTGATACTGCCAAAGCAGCAGGAATTGCGGATGACAAGATCGTGCTGGATCCGGGAGTAGGGTTTGGAAAGACTTATGAGATGAATCTGGATGTGATGAAGCATCTGGATCGATTTAATGATCTGGGATATCCGATGCTTCTTGGCACATCCAGAAAATCGATGATCGGACTGACGCTGGATCTTCCGGTGACGGAACGGGAAGAAGGAACGCTTGTGACGACGGTAATGGCAGTGCAGTGCGGTTATGGATTCGTACGAGTACATGATACCGAGAAGAACCGCAGGGCAATCCTGATGACAGAAGCTATTTTGAAACGGGCATAGAAGCAGGGAGCAGAACAGAATGGACAAGATAAAGATTGAGAACCTGGAAGTATTCGCCAATCACGGAGTATTTCCGGAAGAGACAAAATTAGGACAAAAATTCCTGGTCAGCTGTGTGTTATATCTGGATACCAGAAGAGCCGGAA
>JALEKG010000012.1 GCA_022769185.1 Dorea sp.
CAAACCGAATCAATCCGTCCTTCTCCATCTTTGATAAGCTTCCATACATCGTACCCGGACTCAGCTTTACCGCACCTTCCGTCAAATTCTCTACTTTCTGAACAATGCTGTATCCGTGGGACTCTTCCCGCAGACACATCAAAATGTAAAATCCCGTTTCCGTCATTGGTACATATACTTTTTTAATATGAGGATCCATACCGCGCACTCCATTCCAGTGCGATATATCGCACTTCGTTATAATTTATATATAGCACTGCGATACATATTTGTCAAGACAAAAAATATGATTTATAAAGTTTCAAAGATCTGTGCTCCCTTTGTTCTGATCCAATACAGCAATCCCATCGCTGCGATCAAAAGTACTGCTGCCACACAGGCAAGATAAACAATCGGACTCATAACATTTTGTAAAAGATAATATCCTGCCGCCAGAGCAACAATGACCGCCCAGCCCCCAAACAATGTGATCGTCACTCCCATACTCTGTTTGATCGGAATGATCTCACTCGTCCATGTAAGATTCGGAAACTTGAGATTCATAGTTAGACCAAACAGAGCCATAAATAAGATAAATCCAACCGTAGCCAGGGCGATCAGTACAAATTCAACGATCGGTCGCTTCAGTACGATTTCCATGCCAAGTAACAGAATCGCTGCCGGAACATAGGTCAGGATCAGCTGCATCTTTATCTTTGCCATCAGAGCCTGTACACCGGTCACCGGAAATACCTGCAGGATCCACAGATTCTTTCCTTCCAGTGAAACGGACGGTGCCGTCATATCATTCATCGCGGCAACCATTCCCAATGCTCCTGCTGCCACCAGCGGAATCAAATCTTCATAGCCGACAAAAAACAATGTTACAAATCCTGTCACAGTGTCTGCCTTAACCACAAGTGCAACAGCTGCTATGACCATAAAGATGATTCCAAGCCCACAGTTCAGCATATAATTCGGACTTCCTAGGAAACGACGGAATTCTTTTTTCAGCAGTGCACTTTCGATGGAACCGGCAGACGTGAATTTTTCTTTATACTGAGCCTTCGTCTCACCTTTATTGGTAATCAGAATCTTTCTGTAGCTTTTGGCCAGAACACCATACACTACTGCAAAAAGCAGGAGAACCATGCCTGCAAACAAAAGCAGCGACTTGCCATTGCCGTCTGCGGCCATTCCTATATGATATAATGGTGACAATTTTCCATTCAGAGCCTCGCCTGCCATCTGAGGATTGGATATAATTTCCCGTAACATTCCTGCCGCTTTCATATACAGGTAGTAATAAGCAGCGATAAACACCAGCGAAAGGACCACTGCAATGATACTTTTATGCTTTGTCTTTGCACTGATCAGGGCAACACCCCATCCAAGAACCGCAGACAGCGTTAAGACAAATACGGATAATAGCCACGTAACCAGAAGTGTACACAGAACAACGAAAAATCCGGGTTCTGCAACCATATAATACTTCAAAAGCACCGGGATCATAACCAGTAACTCATACATCAGTCCCATGGCATACACTCCCAGAAGACGGCTTGTAAGAATCTTTGAAGGTCGAATCGGCATTACAAGAAGAAGGGAATTGTCTTTTGCCGAATACAGGCTTGCAAATGTATTAAATACACTTCCGAACGCACCAAGTACCACACCGAGCACTCCGGTAAGCGCAAAGTACAGCCAGTCCATTTTTGCCATTACCAGTGGCTCACATAACGTTGCTGCGAGAAAATAAAACATGACCGATACAATCCCAAATAACACAAGATACATCGATACAGAAAGTACCAGTTGGATCCCTGTTCTGTTTTTATTCTTTTTCTTATCCTGCCAGAAGAAAGAAAATAGTTCCATCATCTGCTTTTTAAATAATGTTTTCGTCATGGTCTTCCTCCAATTCCAGGAATACATTCTCCAGTGATGTATCCCCTTTCACTTCATCCATCGTACCGGACTTGATCAGCCTTCCGCCCTTGATGATTGCGACCTTGTCACACAGCTTCTCTGCAACCTCCAGAACATGTGTAGAAAAGAAGATCGCACCTCCATTATCACAGATTTCCCGCATAATTCCTTTTAACAGGTGAGATGCTTTGGGATCCAGACCGACAAACGGCTCATCCATAATGATCAGCTTCGGCTCATGGATCAGCGCCGAGATAATCGCAAGCTTCTGCTTCATACCATGTGAGTATGCAGATACCGGCTGGGCCAGATCATCCGTCAGTTCAAATGCATCTGCATATCTTCGAATTCGTTCCTGACGGTCTCCGGCACTGACAGCGAATATATCTGCAACAAAATTCAGGAACTGAATTCCTGTCATGAATTCATACAGATCGGGATTGTCCGGAATATATGCGATCTTTGCTTTACATTCCAGAGGCTTTTCCTTCATTGACATTCCGTCCACATAGATCTCTCCACTCTCAAACTGAAGAATTCCACAGCAGGACTTGATCGTCGTCGTCTTCCCTGCACCATTGTGGCCAATAAATCCATAGATTTCTCCCGGACTGATATGCAGCGACAGATCATCCACTGCCTTTTTCCCTCCATACACTTTTGTTAAATGCTCAATTCTTAACATCTTACCTCTCCTCCATACATATCTCATATTTTCATATTCATTTTTATCAGTTTTTCAATATATCCTTTTCTATAATCACATTGTAATCGAAAGCTCCAGGGATGAATAGAGCTGTAATGCATACAAATGTGTCGATTTTATAGGTAGATATCCAAAAAGCAGAGCTCTACACTTGTTTTCATGTAAGCTCTGCCTCTGATAATTCTTAATCTGGCATCTTCAGGCGAGATACATCCACACCTTCCAATTCCAGTAACTTTATCTTCTTATCGATTCCTCCGCCATATCCGGTGAGATTTCCATTTGCACCGATTACCCGATGGCATGGGATCATAATCGAAATAGGGTTGTGTCCCACTGCACCGCCGACCGCCTGCGCAGACATCCGGGCAATCTTCCTTTCCTTAGCAATTCTCCGGGCAATCTCTCCATAAGTAGTCATCTCTCCATACGGAATCTCACAAAGAATCTTCCAGACCATCTGCTGAAATTCACTTCCTACAGGAGCTAACGGCAGTCCTGTAATCTTCATTCTTTCTCCCTCAAAATACCGGTTCAGCCATTCCCTTGCCACATCAAATATCGGAAGATCTTCTCTGAGAATCATTTCTCCCCTAATTGTATTCTGGAAATATTTCTGCCCTTCCAGCCAGAGGCCTACAATATTTTCCCCATCACTCGCAATCGAAATATTTCCAAGCGGGGAACGATACTTCGTTTGAAAGAATCGTTCTGATTTACTCACTCTATCTTCTCCTTCTTTCCAAGCCTGACTTCTTCCATCTGTTTTACAAGTGCTTCATCTGCATGATGGAACAGATAGTTGCGGTCACTTTCCTTATGCTTTTCTGCTTCTTCCTGAATCAATTTCCGGGTCATCTCCACTTCCTCCAAAAAATCTCTGGAAGAAATTCTGGTTCCCCCTTGTCCCATCGTGATCACCTGCTCAACTCCGTCCGATGTCACGACTGTCACATGATATTTCTTACCGATCTGATGCACGACCTTCTCAATATACTGATCGGCAGTTTCAGCTTCTTTCGTATAGACCACATGGATATTGTGGTACTTCTGAATCTCCAGTGCATATCCTTCTACCTTATACGCATCAAATACAAGAATCAGAACACATTTCTTAAATCCCTGATAGTTGCACAAGATATCCATCAGCTTATCCCTTGCAGCCTCAATACTGACTGCTGCCAGTTCTTTTAACTCATCCCATGCAAAGATCACATTATATCCATCCACCAAAAGATACTCCTGGACTTTTCCCTCTTTCTTATGCGCTTTTTTCGTGTAATCTTCTCCAAATACACTGGATCTGTCCGGACCTTTTCTTTCGATCTTTCCATATGTCCGGATAAATATTTCTTCCAGTTCTTTTTCTTCTTCCCGGGATAAAACAGGTACTCTTCCTCCGGAGAAAGCTGCTCTTGGAACCTGTCTGGCTGCTTTGTTTAATGTTACGGATTCCTCTTTCTTCAGCTGGCTTTCGATATGCATATGCTCCGGCACTTCATTCCACGGCACATTATATCCTGCACCGTGGGAACAGAACACGGAACCTGTCGGATTCTCCAAATCCCGTTCCGGATCATATCCAATTGTCGCAATGACTTCCTGTGCATTATGACAAGGCTCATATCCACGAAATGTGCAGGACAGTCTTCCCCTTCCGCGGGTATAACCTGTTACTTCCATCTGATAATCCCGCATGGAAGCTACCGGTGCATGGCCAGTGATCACAGACATCTCACCTTCCGTCTGTGGAGTTTCAAATTCTCCGTTCATCCTCTGAATATCTGTCAAAGCTCGTCCGACCATCTCCGCCGGAACTTCCAGACGGAAATCATAATAAGGTTCCAATAACACACTCTGCGCCTGCATCAGTCCCTGACGTACTGCCCGGTAAGTTGCCTGACGAAAATCTCCACCTTCAGTGTGCTTTAAATGTGCTCTTCCTGTCACCAATGTAATTCTCATATCCGTAATCGCAGAACCGGTCAATACACCTTTATGCTCCTTCTCTGCCAGATGAGTCAGGATCAGTCTCTGCCAGTTCTTATCCAGTACGTCTTCACTGCAGTCAGTAGACAAAATCAGCCCGCTTCCTGATTCTGCCGGTTCCATCTTAAGATGAACCTCCGCATAGTGACGCAGTGGTTCAAAATGCCCGACACCCTCCACTGTATCTGCAATCGTCTCTTTATAAACGATATTTCCAGTATCAAATGTAACCGAAACTCCAAAACGCTCCTGGATTACACTCTTTAAGATCTCAATCTGCACCTCTCCCATCAGCTGCGCATGGATCTCTCCAAGCTCTTCCTTCCAGACAATCCGAAGCATTGGGTCTTCCTCTTCCAGTTTCCGCAGATGTCCAAGCATGGTATGAACATCACAGCCTTCCGGTAGCTGAATCCGATAGGTTAAGACCGGTTGGAGGATCGGCTCCCTGGTATCCTTCTCCGTTCCAAGTCCTTCTCCGGGATATGTATAATTTAACCCGGTCACAGCACAGATCATTCCTGCCTCTGCTTCTGCCACCATCTCATACTTCTCTCCAGAATAGATCCGGAGCTGATTTACCTTTTCTTCCCAATGATCCGGAGCATCTGATGCATTTGACAGAATGTCCTTTACCTTTAACACCCCACTTGTTACCTTCAGATGCGTCAGACGATTTCCAGAGGCATCTCGCGTAATCTTGTATACCTTTGCACCAAAAGCTTTTTGCTGTCTGGAACCTTTTTGACTCTTTGTATATTGTTCCAGACCGTTGAGGAGCTCCCGCACTCCCTGCACTTTCAATGCCGAGCCATAATAACAAGGGAAAACCTTTCTCTCCGCGATCATGCGAATAATCGTTTCTTTCATCACACTGCCACATTCCAGATATTCTTCCATGGCATTCTCATCACACATTGCAAGACTGTCCCAGAAAGCGTCTCGCTCTTCTGCCACAGCCTCATCTCCTGGTTCGTCCGCCGCATACTGAAAATTAATACAGCCTTCATCCAGTCTGTGCTGTATTTCTTCCAACAGTTTCCTTTTATCTGTCCCCGGCTGATCCATCTTATTGATAAATAAAAATACCGGAATCTGATATCGCTTCAAAAGATTCCAAAGTGTCCTGGTATGTCCCTGTACCCCGTCTGCACCATTGATCACAAGAACCGCATAATCCAGCACCTGCAGGGTACGCTCCATCTCCGCAGAAAAATCCACATGTCCCGGAGTGTCCAGCATCGTAACTCTGGTATTGCCAAGATCAAACACTGCCTGCTTAGAAAAGATGGTAATGCCCCGCGCCCGCTCCAGTTTATTGGTATCGAGAAATGCATCCTTGTGGTCTACACGACCAAGCTTGCGGAGCTTTCCAGACAGATACAGGATACTCTCAGATAACGTTGTCTTTCCCGCATCCACATGTGCCAGGAGACCTACACTAACGTACTTTATTGATTTTTTGCTTAGTTTACCTTCTCTATTTCCAGACGTATCTTCCATAGAAAATACCCCTTTCTATTCTATAAATAATCAATCATTATCATATCACAGAAAGGGGCTTTCGTCGATTCTCTTCCGCTGGATTTGGAAATTTTAATCCCGGCAGATGATCCAGTTCAGCACCAGAAACTGAAGGCCATCCTCTCCACCGGACAAATATCCGTCTATCGTGGCCATCTGTATGGTCAGTTCTACAACCTTTGACATAAGCTTCTCCCCATAATAGGGGAGTCAAGAGCTTTTTTATCTATCCCTGATTCTTTTCTGGAACTGCAGTCATCATAAGATATACAACTCCCAGCACCAGCACTGCTCCGATCATTATCACAAGCATTTCTATCGTGGTTACTACATGATTTCGGAAAACCGGATTGCAATCCAGCGAATCTGCGATTCCCGTAACCACCTCATCCGGAAACCCTTTCGCTTCCATCTCTTCAAACACGCCCCGCAGCATATGATTCTTGAGCATGGAAGTCCCATATGTACTTGGCAGATACGACATCCCCTTCTGCAGGCCTTCCGAAAAATTTGAAATCGGCATATATGCGCCGCAGATAAATCCATAACCGGCACTTACAATGGTACCTACCGCAGACATCTGCCCCTGTGTTTTCAATGGGTAGCATACGATACTGGAAAGAACCGTACCAAAAAGGATCAGAACAACAATATCTATCACCAGTAACACAATATCTCCTGCACTCATATACCATCCCATCATTCTGACATATACCAGACATATGAAGAGTGCTAGTAGATTCACCATCAATGAATTCAGCACCGTAGAGAAAAAATATCCGAGATATATGACAGGCTTTTTCACGGGTGCCACATTAAAGTCTTTCCTGGAGCCATTTGCTCTGTCCTGAATCATCGTCAGATTCACACAGAATGTTACCGTAACACAGCTTACTGCAAGGAGCGCAGCTGCAAGCTGTGAAGCCACGGTCCCGTTAATCAGTTTCCCGGATACATCCAGAAATTCCGGCAGTGAAGACTCAAATGACTGCTTATACACATTTGCCAAAAAGGTACCATATAAAACAATCAGAATGATTGGCGTGATCAGAGAGGAAAAGAGCATTCCTTTATCTCTGAAAAACAACTTTCTGTTTCTGTTGATTAATGCGAATAATGTTTTCATAACCTACTGATTCTCCTCTCCAAGTGACTTTCCGGTAACCGCAAGGAACACATCATCCATGCCTCCTTTAACCACCTCATAGTCTCTGAACAACCCCTGATGAGACACAATTAGCTTTGTAGCAGCCGCCGTTGAAGGAACGGTGATCTGATATCCGTCGCGGATGGCTTTATATTCCATACCCAGTGTTTTTATCTCCTCTTCTGTTACATCATACAGGGACACATAATCCTGCACATAGCGGTTCTTAAGTTCCAGGGGGGTACCTTCCGCAACAATACTTCCGCTGTCAAGAATCACAACATAACTCGCAGAAGCTGCCTCCTCCATATAATGTGTTGTTAAGAATACCGTCATATTCTCCTCGGTTCTCAGATGTTCAATGACATTCCAGATCAGTTTCCTGGTCTGCGGATCCAGACCTGTAGTCGGCTCATCCAGAATCAGGATTTCCGGTCTGTGGATCAGCGCCCTTGCAATATCGATCCTTCTTCTCTGCCCTCCGGAAAGCTTTCCGACCGGCCGATTCATAAACGCCTTAAAATCAAGTATTTCTGACAGTTCTCTTAATCTGTTCTCAAAATCTTTCCCAGTAATTCCATACAGAGCCGCGCGGCTTTTCAAATTTTCCTTCGCCGTCAACGGCCGATCCAGAATACTGTCCTGAAACACAACTCCGATCGCTCTTTTGGTTTCCTCCATCGAATGCTCCGCATCCATACCATTTACCAGTACTGTTCCGCTGTCTTTTTGAAGCTGCCCGCAGATGATGGAGATCGTCGTACTCTTCCCGGCACCGTTGACTCCCAGAAACGCAAACAATTCCCCTTTCTTCACCTGAAAGCTCAGATCTCTTACCGCTTTCACATCACCAAATGATTTGCTTAAATGTTCAATTTTTATGATGGTATCTGATTGATTCATAAGTAAATATCCTCCAGTTTTTTCTGCAATTCTCAAAATAAGGATAACTGTTCTCCGGCAAGTTTATTCTCGAACCGATGCATATATTCAAATAATTGATTCGTTCTGTATTCCATTCCAGCCTTTATACATTCCCTGCGCACCAGATTCATCAGTTCTTTCTCCTGTGCCACCGGAAGTTCATAGGCATTCCCGTAAGTTCTGATATACCGCTCTTTCATTCCCGGAAAATGCTGATCCAGTTTTTGATAAAAGTACTGCCGATCTCCGTCCCTGAGCGTTACTCCAATTCCGAAAGTCATGATTCCATATACTTCTGCTTTCTGGCATTCCTCCAGCAAATGCTGTATATGTTCTTTGGTATCATTGATAAACGGAAGGATCGGTGTCATCCATACGATCGTAGGAATCCCTTCTTCTTTCATAATATTCAGCACTTCAATCCTGCGCTTCGTTGTACAGACCTGCGGCTCCAGTATCCTGCACAGATCTTCCTCGTAAGTTGTCAATGTCATCTGAACAACACACTTTGTCTTTCGATTGATCCTTTTCAAAAGATCCAGATCCCGCAGGATCATATCCGATTTTGTCTGAATCGAAAGCCCATACCCATACTCATCAATCAATTCCAGACAGCGCCTTGTCAGCCGAAGATTTTTTTCCAGATGCAGATACGGATCACTCATAGCCCCGGTGCCGATCATACACTTTTTCCTTTTCCTACGAAGCGCCTGCTCCAGAAGCTCTGGTGCATTAATCTTCACTTCAATATCTTCAAAAGCATGCTGCATCTGATAGCAGGTACTTCTGGCATCACAATATATACAGCCATGTGTACAGCCCCTGTATATATTCATTCCGTTTTGCGCGGAAAGAATTCCCTTTGCTCTTACCTCATGCATGTCCTGTTCTCCTGTATCTCTCACACCCGTCAGCATTACGGGGTTGGCGGAATGATGATTGCAGCAATACCGCCGCAGACACCATCCAACATTCTATTTTCTTTTGATTTATAAAGTCTTATGTTCATCTTTCATTCCTCCGCTAATTGATTCCATTCAAAAACATCTTTCCATGTCTTTACAACCATTATAAAAAACATTCTGTTAACCCGATAGATGTATTTTGCAGTGAAATGTGTCATTTTTATAGCGCCGGTAGATGCACAAAGCCGATGTCCTGTGAGCATTCTCACAAGTCATTGGCCATGCCCCTACCATGGATCCCATCTTCCCATATATTCCTCAACTCCGATAATGATTATCGATTGTTATTTTTGTCTTCTGCTTTTGTTTCATTTTCTTTACAGGTTTCATTTCCGTTATGGCTGCCGATCACCTGATTTTTCCGTGGCGAAAATATCATTCCTAACAAAACTCCCATCAAAAATAATACAACGCCCGAAAGTACAATCTCACGACCGGTGTATTCTCCTTCATTGATACTGTTGATTAAAAGTTCACATTTCTTTCTCATATTCGTCTCCTTTTCATGTTGTATATGATTAATTATACTCTTTCCCAATACATTTCGATAGGTACATATTATCGGTAAATGTGCCTTTTTTCAGAAATCGTCTGATTTTATGGAAGCAAAGTTCATGGCCTCTTTCACCTTTGCCTCAAAAACTTCCGCAGGAACAAGCGCGATTCCCTCCTGGTCATCACTTAGAACAATCAATCTCTGTCCTCCGGTAAGGCCGAATATATCCCGTACCGCCTTGGGGATGACAAGTTGTCCCCGTTCATTGATTGTAATGGATCCCCAGATATTTTTTCCTTTCGGTGCCGGCGGGATGGCGGTCTTACCATCGATCGTCTCCGATTTTAACAAACTGTCAATTGTAATTCCATATACGTCTGCCAGTCGCTTACATTTCTCAATGTCCGGAATAGTAGCTCCACTCTCCCATTTTGCATATGCCTGACGTGAGATACCGATTTTTTCAGCCAGCATTTCCTGTGAAAATCCATGGATATTGCGCAGCATAATCAAATTGTCTTTCAGCATCGT
>JALEKG010000013.1 GCA_022769185.1 Dorea sp.
CTTTCTTCTTCTTTTTCTGCTGATTTTTTGAATTCCCCGGTCAGGAATTCATCAAATTCATCTTTATGATTTTTCATTTTATCATCCTCTATCAGGTCACATTTTCACTTGCTACTTGACCATTTTTCCCATAAAAGTATAATATAATTAACGGGGTTCATTTCTGCCCCATGTTACGTAATATCAAGATTGGGAGGTCATTATGAAACGCATTATCTTAACTGGCGGCGGCACAGCCGGTCATGTTACACCTAACATTGCACTGCTGCCGCGGCTCAAAGAATTACAATATGATATCCATTACATCGGTTCTTATAACGGAATCGAGAAGGAACTGATTGAACAGTTCGGGATTCCATACCACGGAATCTCTTCTGGTAAGCTGCGCCGTTATTTCAGCGTTCAGAACTTTACAGATCCGTTCCGCGTCATCAAGGGACTCGGCGAGGCGAAAAAACTGGTAAAGGTTCTTCAGCCCGATGTCATCTTCTCCAAGGGCGGTTTTGTATCCGTTCCGGTTGTCCTTGCCGGCAAGAGCTGTCATGTTCCAACGATCATTCACGAATCTGATATGACACCCGGACTTGCAAATAAGATATCTCTGCCTTCCGCAACAAAGGTATGCTGCAACTTCCCGGAGACAATGGAACATCTTCCGGAAGGGAAAGCCGTACTGACAGGTTCTCCAATCCGTCAGGAATTGCTGTCCGGTGATAAATTCAAAGCCCGTGAGTTCCTGCACTTTACTTCTGACAAACCGGTTATCATGGTTGTCGGAGGAAGCCTTGGTTCCGTTGCCGTTAACGATGCCGTACGCGGTATCCTGCCCGAACTTTTAAAGTCATTCCAGGTTGTTCACCTCTGCGGTAAAGGAAAGGTTGATGAATCCTTAAAGGATCTGGAAGGCTATGCCCAGTTTGAATATATCAAAGACGAACTGAAAGACCTCTTCGCTCTTACAGATCTCGTAATCTCCAGAGCCGGTGCCAATGCCATCTGTGAACTGCTGGCACTGCACAAGCCGAACCTTCTGATCCCACTTTCCGCCAATGCAAGCCGCGGGGATCAGATTCTGAATGCCCGGTCTTTCGAACGCCAGGGCTACAGTGTCGTCCTCGAAGAAGAAGAATTGTCCCAGGAAGTTCTCCTGAAAGCAATCCGTGATCTCTACGAGAACCGCGAGACATACATAAATGCTATGAAGCAGTCTCCACAACAGAACTCCATCGATACCATTATAGATCTGATCGAATCTGCAGTAAAATAATAATACGTTTTCATAAGATAATAAAACAGGTGTCAGTATGACACCTGTTTTTTACGATTTACGCAAGTGGTCATACTGTCTCCCATAATTTTCCTTTAACCATCTTTTTGCACGATACAACAGACTGTGCACGCCTTCCAGACTCACACCCATAGACTCTGCCATTTCTTTCTGCGGCCTCTCCAGAACATAAGCATCCATAATTGCCTCAAACCACCGTGGATTCTTAAGATATAATGCATTCAGAATATCTTTTGAAAAATCTTTGATTTCACAATCCCTCATTTCTTCCATAAAAGCATCCTCCACGCAGCTTTCTAATTCATCCACCGATTCTTCTTCCCAGAAAGCTTCTGCATCCTCTACCAGAATCTCTCGTTTCCCGTCTCTTTGATAGTTCAGACTCATGCACTTTGCATTCAGAATCAGCCACTCACGTGCTCTTTCCAGATTCGCATTGTCCATTTTCATAAAAAACTTCATAAAAACAGACTGTGCGATTTCTTCTGCAATATGATGGTTTTGGGCGTATTTCAACGCTACTTTATACACAATCTCTACATTTGCATTATAAATTGTGTCAAAAGTAGTCTTTTCTTTAGACTCCATTCCCACTTTTTTAATCCTTCATTTCTTTTAATTATATCTTTGACAAAATATCTTCTTTATCTTCTTCTGTTAATTCGCCCATCTTCCATCCAAGCATAACACCGTCATCTTTCTGTCTCGGAATCAGATGTATATGAAAATGAAATACGGTCTGTCCTGCCGCTTCTCCATTATTCTGTACAATATTATATCCATCACATCCCAGGATACCCGTAAGCTTCGTGATCATTTTCTTTGCCAGGACCAAAGCCTTTCCCGCCAGTTCATCATCCAGCTCATATAGATTTGCATAATGTTCCTTTGGAAGAATCAATGCATGGCCTTTCGCAGCCGGACTTGCATCCAGAATCACTCTGAAATCATCGTCTTCATATAACGTAGAAGTCGGAATCTCTCCATTTGCAAGTTTACAGAATATGCAGTTTTCATCTCTCATGTTATCATCCTTCTTTCTTAAAATTAGTGATTGATTATTTCAACCGCCGATGCTAAACTGGTACATCAGAAAGGGGCGGTATCTATTATGTTTTCTTCGACAGACTATGACAAATTACAACAGATAATGAACGAAAGTCCCGAAAAATCGGACCTTCTTTCAAGACTTTTGGAATTTCACCGGATGGAGATCAGTACCATCAGCCATGAGATCCGCAATCCTCTGACATTGGTCTACAGCACTCTGCAGCTTCTGGAATCTCAGCACCCGGAAGTGCTGTCTTTCCGTCACTGGAACGAGCTGCACCAGGATATCGAATATATGAATCAGCTGCTTCAGGATCTCTCCTCGTATAACAATGGAGAACGGCTAATATGTCAGCCTGTAGATCTGAATACTTACCTGAAAGTACTTGCTTTATCCTTTGCGTCTTCTATTGTAGACACAGAGATTGAATTTACTTCTAAGATTGCCCCGGATCTTCCGACCATATCTTTGGATTCTGTTAAGATAAAGCAGGCGCTTTTGAATCTGTTACGAAACGCCCGGGACGCAGTACTTTCCGATAATGCGGCATCTCATCCTTCCATCTGTATGGAGGTCTCCACTGGGGAAAAACAGATCCGAATTATCATATCCGACACAGGGTGTGGAATTGCTCCGGAGGATCTTTCCTCCATCTTCGAACCTTTTGTCACCCACAAAAGCGACGGAACCGGTCTGGGCCTTGCCATTACCAAGCGGATCATCGTTTCTCATGGCGGATCCATTGATGTAATCTCAACTCCAGGACACGGAACGATATTTACGATCCTTCTTCCGATACAGCAGAACACTTAATACAAATCCTGCAGCCAGGCCTCCGATATGTGCCATATTATCTACTCCGCCGCTGCTGAATCCATAATATAAGCTTAAAGCAATCATAAAAAGGATTCCCCTTCCTGAGATATCTCCGATTCTTCCCTTGTTGCGGATTGCTACATACAATAACGCTCCGATCACCCCGAAGATTGCTCCGGAAGCTCCGGCGGATATCGCATATTCTCCCATGCGAATATCCCACCACGCAGAGAGTACATTCCCTCCCAGTCCACTCAAAAGATAAAGGATCAGGAACTTCAGTCCTCCCAGCTCATATTCAAGATTCCATCCCACCGCAGCTAATACCACCATATTATTTAAAAGATGGTCAAATCCAAAATGAAGGAACATACTGGTAAAAATCCGGTAATATTCCCCCTTTTCTGTAATATAAGGAACATACATCGCTCCATGCTGCAAAAGAAACATTCCATCCTCTGTCATCCCTTTCAGAGATAACAACAGAAATACCACAACATTAATCGCAACCAATATTACTGTACACGGAGCTTTGATTCCATTCTTTCTCATTATAATGTCTTTCACCCTTTGAAGAATTGTTTATTATTGGGTTTAGTATAGCACATCTGCCAGGATTTCTCCATGAGTTTCTTAAATAAGACCTTGATCATTTATCTTCTATCTCTACTATAATCCTATAATTCCTCTTCCTCAATATGCAGTCCGTCCCAGTCTCCCCACTTCTGTTTTTTATGTCTGCCAAGGAAACGTTTTACCGGTGTCCACATATTTTCTGTTTCTTTTAAGATTGAACTTCCAAGCTCCTGCTCTGTAATCCAGTCATGTTCTTCAGAGTCATATCCCATCTCTTCTTCTCTGTCTTTCTCTTTTCTGCTCATTTCCTCCTTCACAGGCTCCTGCATACATTCTGTTGTCAATTTTTCCAGGCTGTAATTTTCTTCCATTGTTCCCTTATGCAATAAGAACACCATCCGTACACATTCCTGATCCTGATAATCCGCCTGCTTTACAAAATACTCTGTCAAAAGATGAAACTCTTCCCAGATATCCTGTTTCGCCGGAGGATAATAACAGAAATAAAATCTTTCATCTTCATAAAAAATATATTCCGGTTTCAGTAAGATACAATTTGTATTCAGAAGATATTCTTCTGTTGCTCTTAAGGCTGCCTTAAGCTGCATCAAAAATAATCGGATGTCTTCACTACTTATCTTGCTTCTTTCATACATTGCCTTCATAGACACTTTTCCGCTGACATCATAATCATAATAACTTTTCCCGTTCATCCCCCTTCCTCCAACTTTCAAAAGCCCTTCCACAACATTGGCTTTCAGCATCTTCATCTGATAATCTTCCATATATAATATGGATTCTTCAATCGTAATCTTTCGTTCCATCGTTTTCCTTCCACCTTCTGATATCTCTGATATATTTTTCCGGCTCTGTCACCGCTGCCTTTTTTATGATTGTCAGATGCATCCTTCTCCTGGACGCGGTAACCGCAACTTCAATTTCCTCGTCAGAGGCCGTAATACTTGTATCCGGATTAGAGAAAAGGATACATTTATTTTTCGCTCTCTGTTCAAACAGACTCGCTAACTCTTCCTCTTTTACGCCTTCTTTTTCCCTTGCCTTTGTACTTCCAACCACAGCAGTCTCATAAGCTGCCCCTGCCAATACATTTTTATCATGATAATAAAATACGACCAGAATACAATTCATAATTAGGAACAGGATTATTGGCATCAAAAATGACATTTCGATTGTCATGCTCCCATTCAGTAATTTATGTTCCATCCCTTATCCTCCTTTTGCCAACAATAACTTCTCGGAATCTTCAGCCCTGATTTTATAAGGCTTTCAGCCCCCTATCTAAAAAAATCACCCACTTTTTTTCAAAAAACACTTGACAAATCGCTCAAAATTTGCGGCGAAGCCGATTGATTATATTTTATTTCAATCGACTGGAGGCGATTTTTATGTTACCTTGTAACCCCGGCGGACAT
>JALEKG010000056.1 GCA_022769185.1 Dorea sp.
ATTGATTCCGATCAGGTTTGCAGGATTGTGAAGTGGTGCAAGATCATTACACTCTTCAATTGCTTTTTTAACTTCATCTGTGATTACAACGGACTGAGCAAATTTTTCCCCGCCATGTACAACACGATGTCCAACTGCGCCAATCTCATCCAGGCTCTTTACAACGCCTGTCTCAGCGTCTGTTAAAGCGTCGATTACAAACTGAATTGCTTCTGTATGTGTCGGCATAGCCTTATCAGATTTAACCTTTTCCCCACCTGCCGGCTGATAAGTAAGACTTCCGTCGATTCCAATTCTTTCGCAGAGACCTTTTGCAAGCACCTTCTCAGATTCGGAATTAATTAATTGGAATTTTAAAGATGAACTTCCACAGTTAATAACTAATACATTCATTACCAATACCTCTCTTTTATTCTATAATTTGGTTTTATTCTTCTGCCATACACTGAACAGCGGTAATTGCCACAACACCCTCGATATCCTTAGCGCTGCAACCACGAGACAGATCGTTTACAGGTGCTGCGATTCCCTGTGTTAATGGGCCGTATGCTTCTGCTTTTCCAAGTCTCTGAGCCAGTTTGTATCCGATATTTCCTGCGTCCAGATCCGGGAATACCAGTACGTTTGCTTTTCCTGCTACCGGGCTGCCTGGTGCTTTAGAAGCCCCAACTTCAGGAACGATTGCTGCATCCAGCTGGAATTCACCATCTAAAAGAAGTCCTTCTGGTGCATTCTCTTTTGCAATACGTGTTGCTTCTACTACTTTATCAACGTCAGGATGTTTTGCACTACCCTTTGTGGAGTGAGAAAGCATAGCTACGATTGGCTCTTTGCCGGTTAACAGCTTGAAAGAATCTGCAGAAGAAAGAGCAATTGCCGCAAGTTTCTCTGGATCCGGATTCTGCTCAAGTCCGGAATCAGCAAATACAAATGTTCCGTCAGCACCCATATCACAATCAGGCACAACAATTACAAAGAATGCAGATACAAGCTTAGTTCCTGGTTTTGTCTTCAGGATCTGTAAGCATGGTCTTAATGTATCTGCAGTAGAATGACATGCACCGGATACCATTCCGTCTGCATCTTTCATCTTCACCATCATTACACCATAGTATAAATAGTTCGAAAGAAGAAGCTCTCTTGCCTGCTCTTCTGTCATTCCTTTTTTCTGTCTTAACTCAACAAGCTTCGCGATGTATGCTTCGGTCTTCTCGCTCTTTGCAGGATCCACAATTGTCGCTCCGCTGATATCAAAATTACCCTTATTCTTTGCGATCTCTTCTTCACTTCCAACAAGAACCAGGTTAGCGGTACCTTCTTTTAATACTGCTTCTGCAGCTTCATACGTTCTGATATCTTCTGTTTCCGGAAGAACAATTGTCTTTTTGCATGTTTTTGCTTTTGCTTTGATTTCATCTATAAATCCCATGACTAATAGACTCCTTTCCATTTATTCTCAGTATTTTTATTATAATACAAAGAGACCTTGCGGACAAGGTCTCTTGTGGGAATCTTATGTCTATTTTTGAAAACAATTGACAATTATAACTCGAAAACATGACTTACAATTGCGAAATATACACTGATGGTACTAATATCTACAAGGGTAGAAATTAACGGGGTTGCCATGATCGCAGGGTCAAGACCGACTTTCTTAGCGATCAGCGGCAGTGTACATCCAACCACTTTAGCAATAACAACGGTACATGCCATGGTAAGACCAATGGTAAATGCCATAGTTGCATCTCCCTGTCCCATCAATACAATACGGATTCCATTTACAACAGAAAGGATCAAACTGATACAGACTGCAATCCGTACTTCTTTCCAGATTACTTTCAAAAGATCCCGGAATTCAATCTCTCCTACTGCAAGGCCACGGATGACAAGCGTAGAGCTCTGTGAACCACAGTTTCCTCCAGTACCCGTCAGCATCGGGATAAAACCTGCAAGCTGAGGCATGACAGCCAGTGCATTCTCATAACTGTTCATGATCATCTGTGTGACTGTTGCAGAAAGCATCAGGAATAAAAGCCATGGAATACGGCTTTTTACATGTTCAAATACCGTCGTTCCGAAATAGGATTCCTCATTTGGAGAGACACCGGCCATGATACTGATATCTTCTGTCGTCTCTTCCTGTAATACCTGCATCGCATCATCAACTGTAACGATACCAACCATACAATTTTCATGATCTACGATTGGCAATGCGATCAGACCATATTTGGTAATAATATTTGCAACATCTTCCTGATCATCCGTCGTATGCGCATACAACATATTCGTGTCCATAATCTCTTCAATCGTCTTGGACTCACTGGTTGTCAGAAGTTCCTTTACATCAACCTGACCGATCAGATGTCTTTTTTCTGTTACATAACATGTGTAGATCGTCTCACGGTTCAGACCGACCTGCCGGATCTTTAAAATCGATTCAGCGACCGTCATTTCTTTCCGAAGTGCAATATAATCCACATTCATCACACTTCCGGCACTGTCTTCCGGATATTGAAGAAGCTGATTGATCTGAACTCTTTTTTCTTCATCAGTTACCATCAGAAGACGATCCACTACATTAGCCGGCATTTCTTCAAGAACGTCGACCGTATCATCCAGATACATTTCTTCCATGACCTCTTCCAGCTCAGAGTCTGTAAGGGCATTAATTAAAAGTGCTCTCATATCACTGTTCATATAGGTAAAAGTTTCTGCAGCCTCTTCTTTTGCAAGAAGCCGGAATACCATTACCATATGCTTCTGGTCAAACTCTTCCAGAATCTCAGCAAGATCGACCGGATACATGTTAGTCTCGAGTTCTTCTTTTAATTCCTTATACTGGCGTTCGTCAAGCATCTCCCTGATACGTTCTTCCGTCAGTTCTTCTCGATCTTCCAGATAAGTATACTCCTCTTCTTCTGACATATCCCGGGTCTCAAGTTCTTTCTCGAGCTTTTTCTCTTCGTTCATTCGTTCAGTCCCCATAACATGTACCCCCTTTCTTCTTATCAGTTGTTATATTTTACTGCATTTGCATCCATAATCTTTCTATAGTATAATCAATTTAAAAAAGATATACAAGGAGATTCTTATGAAAATAGTCGGTTTAATTACAGAATATAATCCTTTCCACAACGGACATCTGTATCATATTGATAAAACAAAAGAGCTGACCGGTGCTGATGCTGTCATTGCTGTTATGAGCGGCGACTATGTCCAAAGAGGAACTCCTTCTATCATGTCCAAACACCAGCGTGCTTCTATGGCACTTCAAGCAGGAGTATCCGTGGTGATAGAACTTCCGGTCATGTACGCAACCGGCAGCGCTGAATATTTTGCTGAAGGCGCAATCTCCATACTTGATGAACTGGGATGTATCGATTCTATCTGTTTTGGCAGCGAATGCGGTAATATAGAGATGCTCAAGATTCCGGCACGCATACTGTCAGAAGAACCGGACAATTATAAAGAAGCTCTTCAGGAAGCACTCCGTCAGGGATGCGCTTTTCCGAAAGCCAGGCAGATTGCACTCCAGAACTGTATGGAAGATTCCCTGGCCAATGAAATACTCAG
>JALEKG010000085.1 GCA_022769185.1 Dorea sp.
CTGTCTGGATATTCTGGTCAGAAGAAACATTCCCAATGAAATGCAGGGAAGAGCATGGGGAATGATCGGCCTGATCTCGCAGATGGGGTATGTTCTGGCAAATGCAGTGATCGGCCCTCTGGCTGATTATGTGTGTGAACCGTCACTCAGAGAAGGCGGGATCTTTTATCAGAATATTGGGAAACTGATCGGAACAGGGACAGGACGTGGATCGGCCCTTCTGATCCTGACAGGAGGACTCTGTCTGTGTATCCTTGCTCCGTACGTATATCGTTCCAAATCAATTCGTGTACTGGAGGAAACATTATGAGAGAAGTGATGATACAAACGAAGAATTTACAGAAAAGTTTTGAAGGAAATGAGGTGTTACGCAATGTGACCCTTGAGATTGCCCAAGGAGAATTTGCTGCAGTCATGGGGCAGTCCGGATGCGGAAAGTCCACACTTTTATATTGCATCAGCGGGATGGATCAGCCTTCCGGCGGTGAGGTCCTCTTTCAGGGGCGCAGTCTTTCCGGTTTGTCAGAGAAAGAGATGGAGCGTGTGCGGCTGGAACACATGGGATTCATATTCCAGAGAGCCAATTTTCTGAAAAATCTGTCGATCGAGGATAATATTGTGTTTCCGGCATTCCAGGCAGGATTACGGCCGCGTGCGGAGATTGTAAAAGAAGCGGAAGCATTGATGGAGAGAATGGGGATTCTGTCGGTTGCTTCACAGGATATCCGGACGGTATCCGGCGGACAGCTTCAGCGAGCTGCAATCTGCCGGGCAATGATGAATCATCCGGAGATGCTGTTCGCGGATGAGCCGACCGGTGCACTGAACTCATCTGCAACCAGGGAAGTCATGGATATTCTGGGGCAGATCCACCGGGAGGGAACGACATTCTTTCTGGTGACACACGACGCGAAAGTAGCGGCAAGGGCAGACCGGGTCATCTATCTGGAAGATGGAAGCATCCGGGAGGAGCTTCTTCTTGGAAGGTACGAGGAAAAAGAAAGACAGATGCGAGAAAGTAAGATGGCAGAATGGCTCTCGGAGAGGGGATTTTAACATCCCTCCCCGAGAGCCATTTCTTAGAACGATAATCACGTCCTTTTTTGGGGGGCAGGGCAATAGCAAGAAGTTTTCCTATCATTGTCCTGCGCACATTCAGAATAAAAGAAATAAATGAGAAAATCCGAAAGAAAGAGGAGGTAGATATAAAAAGATGGCTATATACCCCGTTTGGTTATCAATCCTAAGAACAAGAGATAAATTTCTGGTTTTATGTTCTTTCTTCTATCTTTAAATACGGTTCAAATATAATATTGTATTGGCAATATTGAGTACAGGTTCCATATTTGGAACGATAGTTATCAACGGCATTACGAAGCTCATCTTCGGTGACACACAAGTATTCTGCAGTTTCATGAAATTCTCGGCATCCATGAAGATAAGCATCTATCAGTCCGTGAAGGCCAACCAGGCGGTCATAGGACCACATTCGAGTCTGGTGTTCCTGTTTGGCATTCCCGGTATCTGAGGTATCCAGGATATTACCAACAGAAGAATAGTGATGCCCTAATTCTTCTGTCAATATGCAGGTTTTTTCCGCAGTCGTCTCCAAACGATCGGATAAAGCAATATGTTGATCTATATACAATCCTTTTAAATTACTTTTAAAAGGATAATTCTCATCTACAGAAATATTTTCTGCAGCTGCTTCATCCAGCAATTCTTCATACTTACTCAACATATAAATTGAGAACACTCCTTTACGATTTCCTTTTTGAACGAATAAATTCAATGTAATCAGCAACATCATCTAACTCTGCCTGGGTAAGATCAGAAGTATCCAGGTGCGCTGCAATTGTAGTCGGCGAAAAATGATCAGCTGGCTTCGGTGAATGTCCGAGAAGATAATCAATATCTACCTGAAAGAAATCGGCGATCTTTCGGAGAATATCAAAGTCGGGCTCACGCCGCCCTTGCTCATACATACTTATAGCACTTTTGGAAATTCCAAGTCTTGTGGCTAGTTCTGGTTGAGAGATTGCCTTGCTCGTTCGTAATGATTTGAGTATGCTGGCAAAATCAGCCATAAAGTACACTCCTTTCTAAGTAACCATGGGCGACAGGAGGAGCAAATAATCCTGTTTCTCTGTGGCATGAGTTAATTATACACGATTTGTGGGAAAATCTAAATAAAAAATACACAAAACGTGTATTATAAAAACACACAAAACGTGCGCGCGATGTGAATTAAAGAATCATTTCAATAGGTAATTGTTAAATATTTTTTATATGATGTGGATAACTTTCCCCATATAGGGAGAGAAAAAACGGTCATTATTCAGAATGGTTTCTGAATTGACATAAATCATCAGATGTAGGGCGTACTTTAATAAGCCCATAAATGAACTATGACAATTTAATACTTTTTCAGGCAATTAAAGGTTTCAAACTTCGGAT
>JALEKG010000127.1 GCA_022769185.1 Dorea sp.
CTTCTGCCGACATTGGTGGTTCTTGCATTTCTATTTCTAATACTTTACAATACTCTTATCAAACATATCACAGGAGGGAAACGTATGTGTACCACAAATGAGATTATCTATCGGGAACCGGTCCCGGAAGATGCCGAAAAAATTGTAGATTTCTATAATTTTGTCGGTGGAGAGACTTTCTATCTGAGCTTTCAGAAGGATGAGTATCCGATGAATGCCGAACAGCAGCGTGAAGAAATTCTGGCAACCAATGCACACCCTGCAAGCATCATGATTCTTGCTATGGATGGAGATGAAATTGCAGGAATCGGAACCATTCATTCCGGAAACAAGATCAAATCCCGCCATCAGGGCGAACTTGGAATCGTTGTTGCGAAAAAATATCAAAAACAGGGGATCGGAACGGAGATCATGCGTCGTCTGATCGAATTCTGTAAAGGGAACGGAATTACGACCAGAATCCAGCTGGATACTCTCTGCGCTAACGAAATCGCAGTCAAATTATATGAACGTTTTGGTTTCGAGATTGAAGGACGGCTGAGAAACAACACACTGGTAGATGGTGTTTATTACGACCTGTATGTCATGGGGCTCCTTTTATAATAGAGAATTCTGCTGGAACGTAGACAGGTCTGTCTTACATACTCCGGATCTTAAAAGCAGGGAAATTGCTTTACCGCAATTCCCCTGCTTTTTCCAGCCCCATTTTAGCCATGATGACTGCAATAATTTCATTGATGACGGCTGCCGCCGCAATGGTTCCCTTGACAATAACTGCAAGCTCGGTCTGCCCGCCATTTGCGAGCACAGAACAGATGATTCCTGTGAAGACCAGTGAAACTCCAGAATGTGGAAGCAAAGTGAAGCCCAGATATTTCTGAACCGTTTCCGGCATCTTCATAAGTGTTGCACCACACCTAGCTCCAAAATACTTGCCACAAGCTCTGACTACAATATATACGAACGTATAGAATCCTGCACCCAGAATCAGATGATAATCCAGCGGTGCCCCCAGATCTACAATTGCTCCCAGCAGACAGACAGCAAGAATCGGCCGGAAACAGCCGTTAATCTGTCCAAGTTTTTTCTCTGAGACCATATTAGAGAAAGCTGCTGAAAAAGCAACTCCCAGTAACATATAATTTAAAGAAATCTTCGTAAATACCTTCGTATTCAGCCAATATCCAATGATTACCGTTCCCGTAATTCCCAAGATAAGAACAGCCAGAATCACGCTTCTTTTATCAGTTCTCTTCAACAGTATCCCTGCCAGAAAGCCGATCAGCGCCCCAACGATGATTGGCAGAAAGATCATGACCGGAATCATCAGAAGTGATACAGATCCTCCGGATACCGTTCTTGCCACAAATGCATTTACCGTAAAAAACACTGCGATCCCGACAATGTCATCTAACACTGCCATAGGAAGCAGTGTATCCGTCACCGGTCCTTTTGCACGAAACTCTTTGACGATAGATAAAGCCGGAGCCGGAGCAGTCGCCAGTGCGATTCCTCCAAATACCAATCCCAGATACACCGAAATATTTGTAAAGTAAAAAATGATTCCAAACACAAGAGATACCAGTGCAAATGTTCCCAAAGACTGTGTCAGCGTTGTAACAACCAGCGCTTTCCCATAATCCTTGATCTTATTCCAGACAAGCTCTGTTCCCAGAATCATTCCAAATGCACATTGCATCCACATAATAATTGCCTTATACCATCCTGCATCCAGAACCCCCTGCCTGAGAAGGCCTACTGCATTCGGTCCGAATATCATTCCCGTAATCAGCCATCCTAAAATTGCAGGCAGCATGATCTTACTGACAAGTCTTCCCGCAAAAAATGCAATGACCAGTACCAAAAGCCATAAAATTACATTCTGTATCATCACTCATCTTCTCCTTTCGCAATACCATAAAGCATCAGATCCAGCACTTTACGTATATTTGTCTCATGTAATAATACCTGCTCATCAAGGGTCATATTTCCACCTAGATGATTGGCAAAATTAAGATTATACATCTTCTGAATCTCATAAAAATAATTCAATGCATCTTCTTTTGAAACACCTTTCCTAAGAGAATGACCAGAAAGCTCCCTCTCAAAAACATTTCGGTTCAATTCATCAAATTCTGCAAATATCTTTTGGATCTGCTGAAACAAATGAACCGGTGGATTCGTTCTTGCTTCCAGAAAAATATGAGCCTCTCGTTTTCGCTTTTTGAAAAACTGCATTCTGGCACTCATATATTCTACAAATCCCTTTTCCGCGTGATTCTCCAGAACGTATTGAACCAACTCCTTACAACTCTCTTCCACACATTTCAGATATAATTCATCCCTGTTTTTATAATTGTGATAGACCAGTCCCTTATTGATTCCTGTCTTGCAAATATTATTTACAGAACCGGACGCATATCCATTTGTCCCAAATTCCTCCAAGGCCGCATCCAGAATCTTCTTCCTGGTAATCTGTGTCTTTTCTTCCTGTTTCATAGAGTCACTCCTCGCAATCCATCTTTGTCATACACTTTCATAAATGCAGATCATAAAATTGACCGCATAGTCAATAATATAACTTATTGACTATGCGGTCAATATCTTTTTTACTATTCCTAAAGACTTTTCAACACTTTACCTACGAAATGTTTACCAGGTAAATGCTTGTTTTTTCAAGGCATCTCTCAATTTCTCTTCCGAATGTAGTTCTTCCTTAAATACAACATATGCTCCTTCCAGGTCCTCCGGCTGATGGAAATCACTCCCCGCAGTCCGGATCAGATGTGGATACTGTTCCGCCCATCTCAAGTATCTTCTTCCGAAGTTCTGGAAGCGGAAGCTGTCTCAGGTCTTCACATTGAAGCAGAATTTCTTACTTCCATTCCAAAGAAGACCTTCAGTCCGGCTTTCTTTCCTTCTTCCAGAGCCAGGCGGTAACCGTTCATCCACTGATCTACCTTCTCATAAATCCCTCCTGTGATCTGTCTTTCGTATCGCCACGATCATCAATAATGCAGTAAAACATTCCGCTGCCGGAAACGCCAGCCAGATCCCCGTCATTCCGAAAAGCCGGGACAGAATAAATGCAAAAATACTAATTGCCAACACTCCACGAATAATGGACGTAAGAAATGCCCACCCGGCCTCTTCTACTGCTCCCAGATATCCGGTTCCCACGATATTCACTCCCGCAAACAGATATCCGATAAAATACAATCTGACACCTTTCAGCGCATATACTGCCATCTGCTGATTCTTCTCACTGTTAAATACATTTACAATCGGTTCTGTAAATACATTTGTTACCAGAACGACAATAACTGCAAGTATCATTGCCGTCCCTAACGCCAGCTTCAAAATCTTTCTTACTGATTTCCCTTCTCCCTTTCCATAACATTCACTGAACAATGGCTGTGATCCCTGAGACACTCCGTTAAAGATGGAAGTTGCTACGATTGCAGTGTTTGCTACGATTCCATATGCGGCCACCCCATTATTTCCGGCTAAACTCAGAATCAGGAAGTTAAACACCACAGTGGTTACTCCGGAAGCAATTTCCCCAATAAAAGCAGCTACTCCAAGCTGACTTGCTTCTATCAGTCTCCGGATGGAAGGCATCTTCCATATCCATCGGATGGTGCTCTTCTTCGAGAAGAAATGTCTGCAACAGATCAGGATTCCAACCACCGGGGAAAATGCCGTTGCAAGTGCGGCTCCAGCCATTCCCATCCCAAGCGGAAACATCAGTACATAATCCATCACAATATTAAACAAACTGCTAAATAATGTTGCCTGCATCGCAAGCGACGGATTCCCGTCATTTCTTACAAATGCATTACAGATGTGATTCCCCATAAAAAACGGCGTAAACATCAGAAAGATCCTGGTGTAAGGTGTACCGATTGCGGCTATCTTAGCATCCCCGCCAAGAAACTCTATGATCTGCCTTGGAGCAAAAATACCTGCTACGATAAATATCGATCCAAAAATCGCCGCAAACAGAATCGCATTCGAAAAATAATCATCTGCTCTCTCATCTTTTCTTGCTCTCAAAATGTTAAATCTGGTCGCGGATCCCACTCCGATCATCGCCCCGATTCCAAAGATCAGGCTGTAGATTGGGAGCACCAGATTCAATGCCGTAATTCCATCGGCCCCTTCTGCCATAGAAATGAAAAAGGTATCTGCCAGCACATAGGCCGAGATCCCGATCATCCCCAATATGTTCTGAGATACATATCTTGCAAATTTCTTCTCAATCATACTTTTCTTTGTCAACCTCTCACTGTTCATAATTCCCCAACTATTTTTTCCTGTCATTTTCTTTGGCTTTCATCATCTGTTCCATCTGTGTGACCGAAACCTTTACCGCTCCACTCATTTCATTCTTTCGGATGATCGTCTTTGTAACCGCCTGACGCAGATACCAACCCACATCATGCACATACTGATCGTAGGTTATATAGCTATTGGCTTTCTGTTCAAACCATGCCAGATCCACCTGCTGCATGAAAAACGCAAAATCCAGCCCTCTTCTTCGTACATTATGGCTTGCCATGTGAACTCCCAGGCAGACCAGTTCCTCTTTCATTTTTTTTCTGGCATCCGGATCTCCGGCCGATGCACGTTCCCCAAGCAGATTCAGTGCATCGCGGTCTAACGGTTCCTTTGCTAATATTCCATTCACATCATATCCATACATGTGCTTCGAATCTCCTTTTTCAGTCATTATGAATTCTGAAAATCCCACATATCTATTTCGGTCTTTTCAGTATATCACATTCTATTCGAATTACAAATATCGCAAATCATTTTATAGATTCCATTTGCTTATTTTTTACATATAAAGAGAGTGCGGTCTCACAACCGCACTCCTCTATTAAAATCAACCTTAAATTATAAAAACCGTTTCTTATCAATCTTGAAGATTACTGCCAGTGCCACATAGCAAATCGCAATTACAATCACCCCATATGCCAGGGAGATTCCCATCTTATACTCCTGCATTGTCGTAACCATCGAAATCGAGATCGGCCGGTTGTACACTCCATACAAAAGTGCCGACATCGTATATTCTCCAAGCGTACGGATAAAAATCATCACTCCGCCGGATAAAATTCCAGGTGCGATATTCGGAATGATCACGTGTGTAAATGTGTATGCCATTCCCGCACCCAGGCTCTTGGAAGCCTCCTCCAGGTTCTGATTCAGTCCCTGAAGTGCGATTTCATTCGAATTCAGTAACAACGGAAGTGACGTGATCGTATATGCGATCGGTATGATATAGAATCCGCCGATCAATGCATTTCCAAATGCAAAGATGCTTTTCTGGCTGAATGCATTAATCAGGTTGATGGCAACCACACTGGCCGGCATCGTCCATGGAAGCATCAGAAGCATTTTCAAGAGCGCATGAAATTTCCCTTTATATTTTACGATCATATAAGAAGTCGGTACCGTAATGATCAGTCCCGCCATAACCGCCATTGCCGACATCTTTAAGCTGTTCAGAAGAGGTTTTAGTACACGTGTCTTCTGGAAGATCGTCAGGTAATTTTCCAGTGTAAACTTGCATGGGAAAATATCCTGCATGATCGAGCTTGTCTTAACAAAAGACAGATAAACAATTGCGATAATCGGCAAAAGGATCAAAAGGATCTGGATCATTACAATGATCCTGCTGATCACTGCAAGTACACTGTTCTTCTTTTTCAGCGGCACGATTGCCGTACTACGGTCAGAGCTTGGTACGCCAAAGCGCTTACTGTAATACTGGATCAGCAGCATAACGACCATACTGATCAGGAACAGAAGGATGACCTGTGCCGAAGCCATATCCATATGGTTATTGGCTTTCGAACGGACAATCTGTGTACTCAGCACTTTATAACCGCCGCCGATCAGGTTCGGTGCCGAAAAAGAACTGATACCTGATGCAAATGTTACGATTACCGAAGACAATACTGCCGGAGTGATCACCGGCCAGATTACGTCTTTAAAGATATTCATCCAGGAAGCTCCCATACTTCTGGCCGCCTCAATCGTCGAATAATCCACATACTTTAACGCCACATAGACATTTAAGTAGAAATATACATACTGCGTATAAGTGATGACAAAAATAATGGCTCCCAGTCCCTGGAAGTGAAACGGCACATTTTCCATACGGAACAGATACTGGATCGATTTTGTCAGAATTCCACTTTCTCCATAGAGCTGAATAAAGGAAATTACGGTAATAACACCGGGAATCATCATTGGGCTGAGAAGCAGGATATGCGTCACCTTTTTCCATCTGCCTGCCAGAAAGGTCATATACATGGCCAGGAGAATTCCGATCGTTCCACAGGTAAGGACTGCCAGAACACCTAAGACAACCGTATTCCAGATGACTTTTGTCTGATTCGGATTGAAAAAAATCTCCTGGAAGATCTGAAGACTAAATCCACTTTCCGTCTGGACCGCTTCCGCAAAAGTATAAAAGAATGGAACGATGATATATCCTATGATCAGAAATCCAAGTGCTGCATACCATAAATAACGGAGAATTCCTATTTTGTTATCTTTCATATGCATCTACACCCCATTGTTATGAATCATCGTAATATATCCGGTGTCATTGACTCTCCACTTCCCTGCACCGTCCCCCAGATTCATCTCCACAACACGATATTCCTTGCCTTCCGATTCTAATGTATATTCATAATACAATCCCCCGAACCGGATATTCAGGACTCGTACAGGAAGACCGTCTCTTTCTTCGTGTGACAGGCGCATCTGCTCCGGCCGGATAAACACACAGGAAGCTTCTTCATTTTCGATTCCAAGAAGCGCATAATCCTTCTTGTCAATCCGGTTCGAAGTTCCTACGAAATTCGCAACGAATTCCTGATTTGGATGATTATAAATCTCTTCCGGTTCACCCACCTGCAAAACTTTACCGTCTTTCATAACTGCAACTTTATCTGATATCGACAGAGCTTCCTGCTGATCATGAGTAATAAAAAGCGTTGTAATCCCGATCTTCTGCTGGATTGCACGGATCTCCTCACGCATTTTCACACGAAGAGCCACATCCAGATTGGACATTGGTTCGTCCAGAAGTAACATCTGCGGTTCGATGACCAACGCTCTCGCTATCGCAACCCTTTGCTGCTGCCCGCCAGAAAGCTCATTAATCCGGCGGTTCTCCAATTCCTTCAGGCCGGCAAGCTCCATATAATAATCACATTTTTCCCGGATAAATTCTTTTGATTTTTTCCGGATTTTCAGACCATAAGCAATGTTATCTCTGACCGTCATATTGGGAAACAAAGCATAATTCTGAAATACAATTCCCATATTTCTCTTTTCCGGTTCCCAGTTTGTAATATTTTTCTCGCCAATCAGAACCTGCCCTTCGGTAGGATGAATGAATCCTGCCAGGATCCTAAGAAGTGTTGTCTTTCCACATCCGGAAGGTCCCAGAAGTGTAAAAAATTCTCCTTTTCCAATCGTAATATCCACATGATCCAATACTTTCGTTGTGTCATAACTGTGTGAAATATTTTTTAATACAATTTCACTCATAATTATTCTGATGCAACAACTGAGTCTGCGTCAATGTAATCAGTTTCCCATTTTTCCAGCCACTCTGACTGATGTGCACTGATATCCGACCAGTCTAAATCCATCTCTTTAAGACCGTCCTGCATCCACTCTGGAGCACCTTCTAATGCTGCGTCTAATGCAGGCATGCGGTTAAATTCATTTGCAATAAGCTCTTCACACTCTTTGCTTCCTACATACTCAATAAATTTAGCTGCTGCATTAGGATGTGGTGCATTCTTAATCGCTGCGATACAGTCTGTAATGGTGATTGCTCCACTCTCAGCATCAATGATTTCCAAAGGCATATCGTTGTTATCTCTGTTATCGATAATATTATCTAATACTGCGATTCCAACAGACGCTTCGCCTTTACCAATTGCCTGGAACATCATACTTCCACTGTTATAGTAGTTCTTTGTATTTGCAGAAAGTCCTTTTACAAAATCCCATGCTGCTTCTTCACTGTCATTAGCTGTATAATAAGAAACCAAAGCTGCAACTGTAGAACGCATAGAAGAAGATAAAGAATCACGAGTGATGATCTGTCCTGCATATTTCTCCTCTACAAGATTACTCCAATCCTTCGGAGCATCTTCTGCTGTCATCTTATCTGTATTATAGAACATAACCACCGGTGTTTTATAAGTGCCATACCAGTAACCGTCAGCATCTTTATATGCATCTCCAAGATCGCCTGCCCATTCCGGCTGTGTCGGTTCATAACATCCTTCAGACTGAAGAAGCATATAAGTGGCAGTATCTCCACCAAACATGATATCTGCCTGCGGATTATCTTTCTCACTGCGTACACGGTCTGCAAGTTCACCCTTCAAATTAATAAATTCAACTTCTACACCAGTCTCTTCGGTGAATCCGTCACAAATTACTTCCAGCATATCCTCAGAATGAGTAGAGTATACAACAAGCGTGTCCTCTAACTCTGTGTTTTCTTCTGTTTCAGTGCTTTCCGTTGCTTCGTTTGTTTCTTCTTTTTCGTCTGAGCTGCTTCCACATGCTGCTAATGATAATACCATTGCACCTACCAGGAACAGTGACACAAGTTTCTTTTTCATATATTACCTCCCAAATAATATTATTTTATCAGAGCATTATCCTGACAGCACAATTCTACTATTTTTTTACTGCGTTGTATAATTGATATTTTCAATGTATAAACCTGTTCATTATTATTTTCTATATGTAATATCTGGAAGATTTTTATTCTATTCCTTCCATAGTCACCTGTATCTCTGCCTCACAGGACCTCATTGCCTCAATCGTCTTCTGTATCAGCGTATTCAGATCCCATCCCAGCATCTCTGCGCCCCGTTCTATCACTTCCCTGGAGCAGCCAGCTGCAAAATTTTTGCTTTTGTACTTCTTTTTGACGGATTTTACTTCCATATCCTGTACACTTTTTGACGGACGCATCAGTGCCGTAGCACCAATCAGTCCTGTAAGCTCATCCACCGCATACAATACTTTTTCCATCTCATGTTCTGGCTTTACATCCACTGTCAGCTCATAGCCGTGACTGCAGACTGCATGGATGATATCTTCCCCAACACCTGCTTCTCTTAGAAGCTCCGGAGCTTTGATACAATGTGCTTCCGGATACTGTTCGAAATCAATATCATGAAAAAGTCCAACGATTCCCCAGTATTCTGCGTCTTTCTCATATCCCAGTTCATTGGCATACCATTTCATGACACCTTCCACAGTCAGCGCATGCTGAATGTGAAAAGAATCCTGGTTATATTTTAATAACAATTTCCATGCATCTTCTCTTTCAATATAATTTTCCATAATCTTCCTGCCTTCTTTCTTTTTATCTTATTAAATAAAGTACTCTATTGTTTTTTCCATTGTTTTCTTGGTATGTTCATTGTATATAATGACGGCTTCTCTTTCTTCTTCCGGACCAAGTGCGTATAATTCTGTCGTTTCCCTGTTGAAACGCTCTTCATCCACAATCCGGTTATACCAGAATGGTTGATCCTTTACCTGAATGATTCCTGGTTCACCATATTCTTCTTCTGCATAATAAGGGGCGAACATCAGAATCTTCCCATCCTGAATTCCGGTCAGCAATACATAATGTGCGCAATCATAATACAGACGAACAACCACTGCTCCTCCCCGGCACAATGCATCGTTTACCAGACTGTCTTTCCCAATCCTCACACTTTTTCCGGAAAGATAGGTGCTGGAGACCGGCAGCTGTCCGATTTTTCCATATCCATTCAGCCAGTTACTTAAGAACATCATTGCCGCACTGGAGGTACCTCTTTTTCCCATAATCCCATCTCCATCATAACAATCCAGACAATATAACATGATATTGCGGATAATGACCGGCGATATTTCCTCCCTCTCAAACAGGAAACTGATGGCATTTAACATAGCCGTCGGGCCACAGTCATATTCTGATAATTGATAATGAAGTGGATTTTTCATATTCATTCCTCCATTCAATACTTTTCCCATCTGTTTAATATGCATTATAGAAAATATTACCAGTTTCGTCAAGGATTTTTATCTTTGAAGATCTCTTTGCTCAATTTTTATATGATTTTATAATGACATCTCAATAGAATCCCCAAGTTTATGAGGATACGGGGCAATGAAACATAGTTTTTTCATTATTGCCCCATTATTACCTAAAATTTTAAGAAAGAAAAGGAAAACTCTAGGGAAAGAGGATATAAAAAGATAAGAATTTTCTATATCCCCCGCCCAAGCCCTCCTAAAAAGCCTTCACTGCTTCCGGCGTATCGATATCATACAATTCCTCTTCTTGTTCTGCATATGCATACCTGCAGGAATGTCTCCGTATCACTTTCCTTCCGCCTTCATCTCCCTGAAGCGCCAGAAGTTCCGGAATCAGCTTTGCAGAAAACATAGCTGGATTCCCCGGCTGCTCCCCATACATAACGGAAGCGGTCTCCGTTCCAGGTTCTGCCAGCTCCAAAAGCTTCTTAAGTGTCTTCGCTTTCAGATTCGGCTGATCTGCAACCACAAATACAATAAAATCCTCCTCCGGGACAGGACCCAGTGCCTGCAAAGCAGCCCGGATTGTGTAGGATACTCCTTTATCACTGTCCGGACTGTATACATTCCTGATCTTTTTCTTTTCTGCATACTTAAGGATTTCCTGGTATCTCGATACCACCAGAAGGCTGCAGTCATCCCTTTCCCGGCAGAAATTCTCTGCCATATCCAGGCCATACCTGTAAAGCGGTTTTCCCTGATAATGATATAAAAGTTTATTACTGCCAAAACGGCGGCTGTTGCCAGCCGCCATATAAATCACATGTTTATTCATCTGCACGCCCCATTAAGATCTTCTCCGGTGTGATTGGAAGTGTCCGGTGCCATACACCGGTTGCATTGTGGATTGCATGTGCCAAAGCCGGAGCCGGTGTATTAATGACAATCTCCCCGATGGATTTCGCTCCGAATGGACCTGTCGGCTCATAGCTTGACTCAAATTCTACTCTCAGATGTCCCATATCCAGACGGGTCGGAATCTTATACTGCATAAATGAATTTTCCAAAATTCTTCCGGTTTCAGAATAAGTTACGTTCTCGTAAAGTGCCATACCGATTCCCTGTACCAGTCCGCCTTCTGCCTGGATCCGTGCCAGGTTCGGATTGATCGTGGTTCCACAGTCTATTACTGCCACATAATCCAGAACATCCACTTTACCGGTCTCTTTATCCAGTTCGATCTCTACCATTCCGACCATATATGGCGGAGGGGACACTGGAGAACTGTGAGTTGCCGTTGTCTGTGCAGCAATCTCATTGTTCAGCATGGATTTTGTTGCAATATCGAATCTTGATACAAATCCACTTCCATCTAGCTTTCGAACTCCCTCTCCGGTAAATTCTACTTCGCTTTCCTCACATCCCAGCATTCCAGCTGCAATTTTACACATGTTTTTCTTTAATTCTTCACAGGCCATCTCCACTGCTTTTCCAGTAATATAGGTCGTGGATGACGCATAAGAACCTGAGTCATATGGAGAAGAATCCGTATCTGCACCATAGACTTCAATCTCATCCACAGAACATCCCAAACACTCTGCTGCCATCTGAGCAAGGATCGTATCGCATCCTGTTCCCATATCCGCTGCACCAATGATCAGATTATAAAAACCTTCATCTCCAAGTTTTACGGTCGCAGATCCTACATCCAGATTAGAGATACAGGATCCCTGCATCGCAAGAGCAACACCTGCAGTGCGTACCTTTCCATTCCCCATGTCCCGGACCGGATATTTTTCCTCCCAGCGGAAGAGCTCTTTACATTTCTCAATACAGCGGTCCAGGGCACAGGCATTCGCCTTCTCACCGTAATAGGCCGGCATTACCATACCTTCCCGCACAATATTCTTCATCCGGAGCTCAATCGGATCCATGTGCAGACGGTCTGCCAGCTCATTTACCGCACTCTCCAATGCAAAGATTCCCTGTGTAGCTCCATATCCACGATAAGCTCCGGCCGCCTGTACATTCGTATAGACTACATCATAGGCAAAGCGGTGTGCCTCCAGCCCGCCGGTATAAAGTGGAATGGACTTATGTCCGGAAAGTCCGACCGTTGTCGGGCCATGCTCCCCGTATGCGCCGGTATTAGACAAGGTGTAAACATCCAGTGCACGGATCTTCCCTTCTTTGGAAGCACCAAGTCTCACACGCACTTCCATCTCATGCCGAGGAGTCGCTGCTGTCTGGCATTCCTGTCTGGTATAGATCATCTTCGCCGGACGCTTGGTCTTCCAAGTGACAAATGCAGGATACACTTCCGCAACTACGGTCTGTTTTGCACCAAATCCACCACCAATCCGAGGTTTTTCCACACGCACCTTTGACTTCGGTATATCCAGCGCATTTGCAATGATACGACGGCAGTGGAAAACAATCTGTGTAGAACTGATCACATGGAGTCTCCCATACCGGTCGATCTCCGTATACGTACGAAATGTCTCCATCATAGCCTGCTGACAAGCTTTTACATGATACGTATGCTCCACGATCTCATCACAATCTGCCAGTACTGCATCGACATCACCATCAGAAGATACTTCACTGGCACAAAGATTTCGCTGATTATCTGCTCCTACCGGACACAGAGATTCCCAGCTTTCTTCCGGATGAACCAGAATCTGGTTATCCTTTGCAGTCCGAAAGTCCAGAACTGGTTCCAGGACCTCATAAGTGACCTTGATCATCTTAAGTGCTCTGTTCACCGCTTTTTCCGTCTCTCCGGCCACAATGGCAACTGCATCTCCTACAAACCGGACTCTCTGATCCAGCAGCAGACGGTCATACGGAGAGGGCTCCGGATAGGTCTGTCCCGCCATGGTAAACCGTTTCTGCGGAACATCTTTATAAGTATAGATTCCTACAATCCCTGGCACTTTTAATGCGGTATCCATCTTAATATTCTTAATCAGGGCATGCGCATGAGGGCTTCTTAAAACCTTTACCACCAGCGCATCTGAAGGAGTGATATCGTCCACATAGACCGGCTGTCCCAGAAGAAGCTGCATGGCATCTTTTTTCCGGACCGGCTGTCCTACCGATTTGTATTTTTGTTCCATGCTGCTACACTCCTTTCTTCCAGTTCAGATAATTCCGGATTCCCCGAAGCTGTCCCTCATATCCGGAACAGCGGCAGAGATTTCCCGCCAGATAAGCACGGATCTCATCATCCGTCGGATCTGGATTCTCACGAAGCAGCGCAATCGTATTCATGACAAATCCCGGATTGCAGAAGCCGCACTGTTCGGCTCCCTGATCTGCAATAAATCCTACAAACTCTTCGGCTTCTTCCTGAAGCCCTTCCAGCGTCTGGATCTTATGTCCGGAGGCTCTGGCTGCGAGCACACTGCAGGATAACACCGGTACATCATCCATCAGTACCGTACAGAGCCCACAATTCGCAGTTTCACATCCTCGTTTTACCGAATAACATCCTCTGGATCTTACAAAATCAATCAACAGCATGTCCGGCTCCACAGATGCAGTAATCTTTTTCCCATTCAGAGTCAATGTAATCTCCATTATGAAACCTCCCCAAGTGCAAGTACCGCACGTCGTACCAGCACGCCGCATATTTTTTCACGATAATCCGCGCCACCCCGCAGGTTACTTCCAAACTCCGCCCGGGATGCAATATCCTCAACGAACGCCATCGCAGATTCGGGAGTAATTCCCTCCGACAGGATCTGCTTTTCATCCTCATAGACTGCCGCTTTCATCGGACGGGCTCCGACCACACAGGTATACTGTCCGTTCAGACAGGACAATGCACAAGTAAGTACCGGGAAATCTGTCTCCGTGTTCCTCATCGTCAGATACACCGTCTTTCTCGCCGTCTTCGGCACAATGACCCGCACCAGGATATCACGTGTCTTCCGCGGGAAATCCGCAAATTCCTTCACACTCATCACACCTGCATGATACAACTCTACATTTGCATCCAATGCCATGAACAATGTCAGTACATCAGAGAAGCCAAACCGACCATAGATACTGCCGCCTATCGTTGCCACATTCCGGAACTGGACTCCGACAATATGCTTCACTGCTTCCGCCATCGACCCCTGCGTCAGTGTATTTAACCCATCATGCATCTCCAGTGTCCGCAGAGATACCATGGCTCCGATCCGGTATTCTTCCGGCGTCTCTTCAATCTGATCCAATCCAAGATCACACAGATCAATCGCTGTTCCACGACTGCCGTTCTGCATTTTCAGCCACAGCATTCCTCCAAGAACTACATTACTTCTTTTCTGGCAAAGTTCATACGCCTCTTCCAGGCTCTGTGCCCGGACATATTGATTAAATGAAAGCATTTTTTCTAACCTCCGGATGTATATTTACGCTTCCTCCTTTGGAAGCAGAACATTCAGAATAATTGCAACAAATGCAGCCGGAAC
>JALEKG010000130.1 GCA_022769185.1 Dorea sp.
ACTGGGAAATCCCAGGCAGGAAGGATTCCCTCGAACGATTGAACTAATGGAAGGGCTGGATTATGTTGTACGAAAAGCTCTGGAGTTTCGCATGCCGGTTGCCGTGAATATTAGTTTTGGCAATACATACGGATCACATGACGGGACTTCGCTTTTGGAACGATTTATCGATGATCTTTCAAACCGCTGGAAGAGCTGTATCTGTATTGGAACCGGCAATGAGGCTTCCAGTGCAGGACATACCGCTGGAACATTGTCAATTGGAAAAGAGGAGACGATCCGGCTTGCTGTTCAAAGCCGACAGACTACGATCAGTGTCCAGATCTGGAAGGAATACACAGATGAAATAGAGATTTCCCTTGTCACACCAGCCGGAGTCCGCATAGGGCCGCTTCAGGAAATCTTAGGACCGCAGCGGTTTACGGTTGGGCAGACAGAGGTCCTTTTGTATTATGGAAAGCCAAGTCCATTCAGCACCTCTCAGGAGATTTACATCGATATGCTGCCAAGGGAAACATATATCACTGAGGGAATCTGGCAGATTATTCTGACTCCGCGCAAGATTGTAACTGGGGCATATGAGTTGTGGCTCCCCAGTGAAAATGTTCTGAATCGTGGAACGGGATTTTTATACCCGACCGATAATACAACACTTACGATTCCTTCAACAGCAGATCGTGTGATATCAGTGGGAGCATACGATGCACTGACCTTCGCTTATGCAGATTTCTCCGGACGTGGGTTTACACGAATGCTAAATCTGGTAAAACCGGATATCGTGGCTCCCGGAGTGAACGTGACAACAGCGGTGGTCGGAGGTGGCTATGCAGAATTTTCCGGCACTTCGTTTGCAACACCATTTGTCACGGGCAGTACAGCACTTTTGATGGAATGGGGAATTGTACAGGGCAATGATCCGTATCTGTATGGAGAAAAGGTAAAGGCATATCTGCGCAGAGGTGCAAGACCGCTCCCGGGGTTTACGGAATATCCAAATCCACAGGTGGGATATGGAGCATTATGCGTGAGCGAAAGCCTGCCTATGAGATGAAGATAAAAAGAAACGAAAAATTACAAAATGCTGTTGACGGGACAATGCTTTAGAAAAAATGAAATTATACAATAAATTAAAAGCATTGAAAAAGATATTGACATGTATTATAATTTTAATACGAAGATTAAAGAAGTAATCAATTAAAAATAAATAAAAAATAAATAAAAATAATAAACAAATTGATAAAACAGAACAAAGGAGACAGAGTGGAATGAGAATATCAACAGCTGAGATTAAAATGTTAATAAAAGAATGTGTTAGGCAGGGTGGAATGTACACTGCGCCAGATTTTAAAGAGTATATAGTAGCAAATAGTGGGAAAGATGTTACACGTGGACAAATATCT
>JALEKG010000055.1 GCA_022769185.1 Dorea sp.
TGCGAGAATATCAAAAATATTATGGCTGTGAACCGTCTGAAAACGTCTTGTGTGCTCTTTTAGATGTTGAATGGGAAAAACTACAAGAGATTAAGAAAAGTACTGTGATGGGGCAAATAGACAGCTTGAGCAGACCAATGCTGGGACAGAATGATGATATTACCTGGGCAGATGCTGTGGCGGCTGATGAAAATATAGAAGAGGATGTTATTAAACGCCTGGATGCTGTAGCTATGAAGGAGCGTCTATGGATTGCAGTAGATCAGTTGCCGGAAGAGCAGTCTGACGTGATAAGAAAGAGATACAAGCAACGCATGACCGTCAAAGAAGTTGGCGATAGCCTTGCCATAAGTCCGGGAGCGGTCAGGAATATTGAAGAAAAAGCAATTAGATTACTGAGAAGCCCTAGACGATGCAGAACGTTCCGTGCGTACTATGAGGAATATATAGAATCATACAGTTTTAGGCATGTTGGCGTGAGATCTTTTCAGAATACTTGGATGAGTGAAGTTGAGCGTGAAGTGTTGGGATGGTAGAGTGATACTTGAATGATACTAAAATAATTTATATAGTAAAAAATATACGAAATTAATTATAAAATCTTTATAAAAAAAGATAAAATAAACGTGATTTAATGCTGAAAAATTCAGTCAGTCCTAATGTTTTTATTGATTTCTAGGTTGGCTGTCCTTATAATGGAAAGGAATACAGGAGGATTAAAATGGACAACCAAAATAATAATAACCAGAATAATAATAAAAATCCAAAACAGGGGATATCTTTTATTCTATTAGTTACAGTGATTACATCGATCTTGGTTATGGCACTGTTCCAGTTTCAGGGGAATACTACTGCAACAGAAATTACGTATGATGAATTCCTGGATATGGTAGATAAAGGAGAAGTTGCGGAAGTAGAACTCCAGAATGATAAGATTCTGATTACTGGGAAAAAGGGTGAGAATGGAGAACCTGCAAAAGAATATTATACAGGTGTAGTGCGAGATGATTCTCTGTCGGATCGGTTATATGAGGCAAAAGTAAAGTATAAGCAGGCGATACCGGATACTACTTCTTCTATAATATTAGAGATTATCTTTACATTTCTTCCAATTGCATTTCTGGTAGGTATGATCGTGTGGATGACCAGAAAGATGTCTAAAGGCGGAGGAATGATGGGCATTGGAAAGAGCAATGCCAAGATGTATGTGGAAAAGCAGACCGGAGTTACTTTTAAAGATGTTGCCGGACAAGATGAGGCAAAAGAATCTCTGCAGGAAGTGGTAGATTTCCTGCATAATCCGGGAAAATACACCAGCGTAGGGGCAAAGCTCCCGAAAGGTGCACTTCTCGTAGGCCCTCCGGGAACCGGTAAGACGCTGCTTGCCAAGGCAGTAGCCGGTGAGGCAAAAGTACCGTTCTTTTCACTGAGTGGTTCAGCGTTTGTGGAAATGTATGTTGGTGTGGGTGCTTCCAGAGTCCGTGACCTCTTTAAACAGGCACAGCAGATGGCACCGTGTATTATCTTTATTGATGAAATTGATGCAATCGGAAAGAGCCGTGATAATCAGCTTGGAGGAAATGATGAGCGTGAACAGACGTTGAATCAGCTGCTTGCCGAGATGGATGGATTTGAAAGCAATAAAGGACTTGTGCTTTTGGCTGCAACCAACCGTCCAGAGATCCTGGATCCGGCACTTTTAAGACCGGGACGTTTTGATCGCCGGATTATTGTCGAGAAACCGGATCTGAAGGGAAGAGTTGATGTCTTAAAAGTACATTCGAAAGATGTCAGAATGGATGAGACGGTAGATCTGGAAGAAATTGCACTGGCAACGAGCGGTGCAGTAGGTTCTGATCTTGCCAATATGATCAATGAAGCTGCAATCAATGCTGTTAAACATGGAAGAAATGCGGTTTCTCAGTCAGATCTGTTCGAAGCGGTGGAGGTAGTGCTGGTCGGTAAGGAGAAGAAAGACCGTATTATGAGTCAGGAGGAAAGAAGAATCGTATCCTACCATGAAGTTGGACATGCGCTGGTCAGTGCCCTTCAGAAGGATTCCGAGCCGGTACAGAAGATTACGATCGTTCCGCGTACGATGGGAGCTCTTGGTTACGTAATGCAGACACCGGAAGAAGAGAAGTTCCTGAATACGAAGAAAGAACTGGAAGCAATGTTGGTCGGCCTTCTTGCAGGACGTGCGGCAGAGGAAGTTGTATTTGATACGGTAACGACAGGTGCTTCTAATGATATTGAAAAAGCAACGAATGTGGCGAGAGCCATGATTACGCAGTATGGTATGAGTGAGAAATTCGGACTGATTGGTCTGGAATCCATTCAGAATCGTTATCTTGACGGAAGACCTGTAAGTAATTGCGGGCAGGAAACAGCTTCTGAGATCGATCAGGAAGTGATGAAAATGCTGAAAGAAGCATATGAAGAAGCAAAGAGGCTTCTGACAGAACACAGAAAGGCATTAGACGAGATCGCAGCATTCCTGATTGAAAAAGAAACTATTACTGGAAAAGAGTTTATGGAAATCTTCCATAAGGTAGAAGGCATTGATCCGGATGCTCCGAAAAAAGAGGGAGCAAGGATTGGTATGAATCCGGTTGTTGGAGAGAATTTTGTAATGAAGCCGGCAGAAGAGATTCCGGATGAGAAGAAAACTATTGATGAACCAGCGGAAGAAAAACAGGAATAATATAACGGAAACAGAAAATAAAATGAAGCAAACCACAAGAAAGGAGAGGCTGCCAGGAAAGCAGTCGCTCCTTTTTACAATGTGTGCTTGATATCTGTTCCGGGAACTTTTAAAATAGTAGCATAACCGGGGAGGATAGAGGAGGCACACATGGAAAAAATGAATGAGGCTGGAAAAATGAGTACATTTGATATACAGGAAGAATTAAAAAAACTGCCAGGAAAGCCGGGAGTTTATATTATGCATGATGAAAAGGATGCGATCATTTATGTAGGAAAAGCCATCAGTTTAAAGAACCGGGTAAGACAGTATTTTCAGACCAGTCGAAATAAGGGAGCTAAGATTGAGCAGATGGTGACTCACATCACCAGATTTGAATATATTGTGACGGATTCTGAGCTGGAAGCTCTGGTATTGGAATGTAATCTGATTAAAGAGCATCGACCCAAATATAATACCATGCTAATGGATGATAAAACCTATCCTTTCATCAAGGTAACGGTAAATGAGCCTTTCCCCCGTGTAATGATGGCAAGGCGAATGGTAAAAGATAAAGCAAAATATTTTGGCCCATATACAAGTGCGGGAGCTGTAAAAGACACGATAGAGTTAATTAGGAAACTTTATCATGTCAGAAGCTGTAATCGCAATCTCCCAAAGGATATTAGAAAAGAGAGACCATGTCTGAATTATCATATCCATCAGTGTGAAGCACCGTGTCAGGGATATGTTTCGCAGGAAGAATATAGAAAATCAATTCAGAAAGTGCTTCATTTTTTAAATGGGAATTATGATTTTATCTTGAAAGAACTGGAGGAGAAGATGCAGGCAGCGGCTGATTCCCTGGAGTTTGAAAAAGCAATAGAATACAGGGAGCTTTTGTCCAGCGTACAAAAAATAGCCCAGAAACAGAAGATTACAGACACAGCAGGAGATGATCGTGATATTCTGGCGTTGGCAGCAGAAGAGGAAGATGCTGTAGTACAGGTATTTTTTATCCGGGGAGGACGTCTGATCGGAAGAGATCACTTTTATTTAAAAATCGCAAAGGATGAGTCACAGAGTGAGATCCTTTCCAGCTTTGTAAAACAATTTTACGCGGGGACTCCTTATATTCCGGCTGAATTAATGTTGCCGGAAGAAATTGAAGATCATGAAGTGGTAGAAGAATGGCTGACGAAGAGACGGGGGCATCGTGTACATGTGAAGGTTCCGAAAAAAGGAACGAAAGAAAAACTGGTAGAACTGGCTCAGAAGAATGCTCAGATGGTTCTAAATAATGATAAGGAACGTTTGAAAAGAGAAGAGGGAAGAACGATTGGTGCGGTGAAGGAGCTGGAAAAAATGCTTGGCCTCCAGGGAGTTGCCCGTATGGAAGCGTTTGATATTTCAAATACAAACGGATTTGATTCTGTCGGATCTATGGTCGTGTATGAAAGAGGAAAACCGAAACGAAATGATTACCGAAAATTTAAGATTAAAAGTGTTCAGGGACCGGATGATTATGCAAGTATGGAAGAGGTGCTGACAAGAAGGTTTGAACATGGTCTCAGAGAGAAGGATGGAGAAAAAGAGTCAGGGGGATTTACTGCTTTCCCGGATCTGATTTTGATGGACGGAGGTAAAGGACAGGTTAACATAGCTGTACAGGTATTGGAAAAAATGCATCTGAATATCCCGGTATGCGGAATGGTAAAAGATGACTGTCATCATACCAGAGGACTTTATTATCAGAATGAGGAACTTCCAATTGACAGAAATTCTGAGTGTTTTCGTCTGATCACCAGGATTCAGGATGAGGCACATCGGTTTGCGATTACATTTCACAGGCAGCTTCGAAGCAAAGGTCAGGTACATTCTGTTTTGGATGATATCCCGGGTATTGGACCGGCCAGAAGAAAAGATCTTATGAGAAGCTTTGAGAATATCGAAGCAATAAAAAATGCTTCCGTTGAAGAATTAAAAGTACTTCCGTCCATGAATGAAAAATCAGCACAGGAAGTATATAATTTTTTTCACTAAGATGTCTCAGTGTGTTATAATGACGTTAGATTATTTTTTTTAGATGGAAGATGACTCCCGCCATTTGCAGGCGGTGAGAGAGTCTTGAAGTGTAAAGGAGAGGGAAATGGCTAACAAAGTGAAGTTACAAAAGATTGTAGAAAAAATGAATCTGAAGAATCTTACCCCTGATCTTGATCTTTCTGAGAAGGGAGTAGAGATTCCAGATATTAACAGACCGGCACTGCAGCTGACAGGATTTTTTGAACATTTTGATTCTGAAAGGGTTCAGATTATTGGGTATGTGGAATATACGTTTTTAGAAAAAATGGAGGAAGGAGAGAAGAAAAAGATCTATGAGACTCTTTTATCTTATAAGATTCCATGTCTGATCTTCTGCAGGAATCTTCCGCCGGAGCAGATGTTGCTTGATATGGCTGCAGAGGCAGATGTTCCAATCTTCCAGACAGAGAAGAAAACCTCAGAATTTACTTCTGAACTGATCCGCTGGCTGAATGTACAGCTTGCTCCTTGTATCTCGATTCATGGTGTGCTGGTGGATGTATATGGTGTTGGTGTACTGATTATGGGTGAAAGTGGAATTGGTAAAAGTGAGGCTGCACTTGAGCTGATCAAGAGAGGACACCGTCTGGTCAGTGATGATGTTGTTGAAATACGAAGAGTCAGTGATGAGACGCTTGTGGGTTCTGCACCTGATATTACCAGACACTTTATTGAACTTCGTGGTATTGGAATCGTGGATGTAAAAACATTGTTTGGTGTATTGAGTGTTAGAGAAACTCAGAATATTGATCTTGTGATTACGCTGGAAGAGTGGAATCGTGATAAAGAATATGACCGTCTTGGACTGGAAGAAGAATATACAGAATTTCTTGGAAATAAGGTGGTATGTCATCATCTGCCGATTCGTCCGGGTCGTAATCTGGCAATCATTGTTGAAACTGCGGCGATCAATCACAGACAGAAACAGATGGGGTATAATGCAGCCCAGGAGTTATACAAACGTGTTCAGCAGAATATGACAAGAAAATAGGGGGACTTAGATTATGAAATATTGTTTTGGAGTTGATATTGGCGGTACTACTGTTAAAATTGGTCTTTTTACAACAGAAGGAGAGCTTTTGGATAAATGGGAGATAAAAACCCGTACGGAGAATAAGGGAGAAGCGATTCTTCCAGACATTGCTGAATCATTAAAAGAAAAAATGGAAGAAAAGCAGATTGACAGAGAAGAGATGTCTGGAATTGGAATTGGTATTCCGGCACCGGTAAGTGCAGACGGAATCGTTCAGAATACGGCGAATCTGGGCTGGGGATATAAAGAAGTGAAGCGAGAGCTGGAAGAACTGACCGGTATGAGAGTTGCAGTAGGAAATGATGCGAATGTTGCAGCTTTAGGTGAGATGTGGCTGGGAGCTGGTAAAGGGAAAAAGGATATGATCATGGTCACTCTGGGAACAGGAGTTGGCGGAGGCGTTATCGTGAATGGGCAGCCTCTCGTTGGGGCACATGGTGCCGGAGGCGAGATCGGGCATCTGTGTGTGAATTATGAAGAGACCGATCATTGTGGATGTGGTAATACCGGATGTCTGGAACAGTATGCGTCTGCAACAGGAATCACCAGACTTGCTCAGAAGAGACTGGAAAAAGATGATGCCAAGACTTCTTTAAGAGGACAGAAACTGAGCGCAAAAGCCGTTTTTGATGCCTTAAAAGAAGGAGATCAAGTGGCAGAAGAGATTGTGGAAGAATTTGGGGCATATCTTGGACATGCAATGGCGAATCTGGCAGCGGTAGCAGATCCTTCTGTAATTGTAATCGGAGGAGGAGTTTCGAAAGCAGGAGAGATCCTTCTTGGATATGTAGAAAAGAATTTTAAAGAGAAAGCATTCTTTGCAAATAAAGATACCGAGTTTGTTCTGGCAACACTGGGGAATGATGCAGGAATTTGTGGAGCGGCGAAGCTGATATTGTAATCAGGAATCCGATCAGAAGAGGAGCAATTTGGCTACTGTATAATACGAATAAAAATTTCTAAAAAGAGAAATCCGCCTGAGATAAAAATCTCAGGCGGATTTCTGCAAATTTACACATTTTAGATTTGTTTTAAGGAGAAGAGGGTACATCTGGAATATTAGTACCACCATTATTGCCGCCGGTATTACCACCAGTGTTACCGCCGGTGTTGCCACCAGTGTTGCCGCCGGTGTTACCACCGTTATTATCGCCAGTGTTGCCACCGGTATTGCCACCAGTATTACCACCAGTGTTCTCACTAGGGGTGGAAGGAGTTTCTCCTTCTTCTGGTTCTTCTTCACCAGTTTCTTCCTCCTCCTCTTCCTCGTCGGAATTTCCATGTCCCGGACAGCTTTCGGTTGGAGCTGTATCTTTGGCAAAATATTCTGTCATTGCCGGACAACTACCGGATACTGCTAGTTTACCCGTGAGTGTACAGATCGTTTTTTGCTCTACAGAAGACGGCATCTCAAAGTCTTTTGGTTCCAGATTTTCGTGAATGCGACTCATAATGCTTCGCCATATACGGAATCGGAAACTGGTATCATAGTCACAAGGTTTATTATCATCATAGCCGCCCCATACAGCGCAGGTGTAATATGGGGTAAAACCACAGAACCACAGGTCCACGTTGGATGAGGTGGTACCGGTTTTACCTGCTACCGGCATATTTGAAAGCTGGCAGGACGTACCTGTACCTGATGTTACTACATCCTCCATTGCACTGGTAAGCAGAGCGGCAGTGCTTTCTTTGAGCACTGTGCGGGATTCTCCCTGACCGTCTAAAAGCACATTACCGTCATGGTCCAGGATCTTTGTATATAGAGTAGGTTCATTGTAGACACCGCCATTTGCAATCGTAGCATAAGCAGCACACATTTCATAATTATATACACCTTCGGTAATACCGCCAAGAGCCAGTGTTTGTGAAGTCTTATCATTAAAATACTGACCATTAATCTCAGTATCTTCACCGAGAAGCGTACTGATGCCGAATTTCTTACAGTAATCAAATCCTAATTCCTGCGTGATCTCATCACTTAATTTTACAGCACAGACATTGACAGAATTTTGTATTGCTTTTCGAATGGTTGTAGGACCACGGTATTGGCCGTTGGCATTCTTGAGTATGGATCCGTTTTTTAGAGTATAGGGTTCGTCTTCAATGACCGTTGCAAGCGTTTTGCCACAAGAGTCCAGTGCGGGTGCATAAGAAGCGAGGATTTTAAAACAGGAACCGGGTTGTCTCTTGGCACCTTTGTAGGCTCTGTTTAGACCAAGACTGGTCGTTTTCTCCCCACGGCCTCCAACCATAGCCTTAATTTGGCCGGTTGACTGATCCATAATAGTGATAGATGCCTGTGGCTGAGGTGTGACACTAAATCGTTCGTCATAAGTGTCTCCGTCTTGTGCAATGGTTGCTTTCCATTCTTCAACCATTGCCCGTGCGGCATCTTCACTGGAATAAAGAAGTCCCTGATCTTTATTATAAGTTTCTTTTACATAGTTTTTAATATTGTTGCTTCCATAATTTTCTATGGTTCCATCAGCTCTGGTAACTGTAAGGGCATAATCCAGACCATATTCTTTGAGTCCCGGATAATTAGAATCGTTGTTCATCTCTTCATCACAGATCTGCTGCATAGTGACGTTTTGTGTGGAATAAATACTCAGGCCACCGCTGTATACTGCATTATAAGCTTGTGTTTCTGTATATCCGAGCTGATCGCAAAGATCCTGAATTACCTGTTCAGCTAAAGCGTCTACAAAATAACTGTAAGGGTTATCATTGTCAACAGTGTTATTTACTGTCTGGATTCTTGCGTAGACATCGTCTGCCATTGCTTCGTCGTAGGATGCCTGGTCTATATAACCCTGATCAAGCATATATTTTAATACTTTATCGCGGCGTTTCTGATTATCTTCTGGATTAGTCAGTGGATTATACTCGGTCGGATTCTGAGTGATTCCGGCAATTACAGCACATTCTGAAAGTGTCAGTTCAGAGACATCTTTTCCAAAATATCTCATAGATGCAGCCTGTACACCGAGACAGTTCTGACCAAGGTTGATGGTATTCAGATAGCTCTCCAGAATGGTATCCTTGTCCATCTGTTTTTCAATCTGAAGTGCAAGATACTGTTCCTGAATTTTTCGTTCTACCCGGTCATATAACGTTTTTTCCTGTGTAAAATTTGGAAATACGTTATTTTTAATCAGCTGTTGAGTAAGAGTACTGGCGCCTTCTGTAAAATGGAAACCGGAAGTGATCCCTACAACAGCTGCACGTGCGATTCCCTGAAGATCAATACCATTATGTTCATAGAAACGTTCGTCTTCAATTGCTACAAACGCATGCTGAAGATCCTTCGGTATTTCATCGATGGACTTGTACACACGATTTGAACCGGAAGATACAAATCGCTCAATCTCCGTCGTTCCATCATCAGCATAAACAAAAGTAGTAAATCCTTTCGGCTTTACGTCTTCAGGAGAAACTTCAGGGCAATTGGCAATAATCTTTTTTGCAAAGAGTCCACCACCGATGACACCGGCTACTGCCAATATAATAATACATAAGAGCAGAGCTTTGAATAATCGGATGCCGATACGTTTTCCCTGCATGGTGGATTTGGACGTTATTTTCTTTTGCTTTTGCGAAGCTTTTTTCTTTCCATAATTCATGCGTTTAGGCCTCCTTCATACCATGTCATTATAGCAAATAAGCAGTTGATTATAAAGAAAAAAATAAAAAGTTCATATTTCAGTAGGAAAATCTTAAGAAATTCGTTATAGTTATATGTAGATGTTGTATGAAAAGATACGAAAGGAAGATAGATAATGTTATCAGAGTATAAAACGGTATATGAGGGTGGAGAAGGAGAAGTGATTGAAAAAAAGTCTCGTTTTATTGCAACTGTAATCCCTGCAGGGACGGAAGAAGAAGCTCTCGCATTTATAGAATCTATGAAAAAGAAGTATTGGAATGCGACACATAATTGTTTTGCTTATGTGATTGGAGAACGAGGCGAACTGCAAAGATGTAGCGATGATGGGGAACCGGGTGGAACGGCAGGCAAACCAATGCTGGATGTTTTGAATGGGGCAGAACTGCGTAATGTTGCAGTGGTTGTGACCAGATATTTTGGTGGGACACTGCTTGGGACAGGGGGACTGGTGCGTGCTTATTCTTCTGCAGTCAGGGAAGGACTTGCTTCCTCTGTAATTATAACCAAAATTCATGGGGTTAAACTTCATCTTATCACAGATTACACGGGACTTGGTAAGATTCAGTATATTCTTGCACAGAAGAATTTAAAAATCCTGGATACGGAATATACAGAAAAGGTGGATCTGAATGTTCTGGTCCCGGAAAATATTTTAAGAGAAGTACAGGATGATCTGACGGAGGGAACGAATGGACAGGTGAAAATGCAGCTTATTCAGGACTGTTATTACGCGGATATTAATGGAGTTCCGACTGTTTTGGATTCGGTAGTTGTATAAACAATATCAGATCAGAAAAGAATGAAGCTAAAATGGGCAGTTCGTAATATGAACTGCCCTTAGAATTATCTTGTTTATTCAGTTACAGATCAGATTATGAAAATTCCGGCTCAATCAAACCATATGTTCCATTTTTCCTTCTGTAAACCACATTTACTTCATCAGTCTCAGCGTTACAGAATACATAAAAGTCATGTCCAAGTAATTCCATCTGAACGCATGCATCTTCCGGATACATTGGTTTAAATCCAAACTTTTTGGTACGTACAATTTTGATCTCACTATCATCTTCTGCAGAATCTTCTTTTTCAAAAAATTCTTCTTTAAAATTTCCGCCTTCCTGATGTCTGGCAACAAGTTTGTTTTTATATTTGCGAAGCTGACGCTCAATGACTTCTTCTACAAGGTCAATGGATACATACATATCATTACTTTCCTGTTCAGAGCGGATAATTCCGCCTTTGACAGGTATGGTAACTTCAATTTTCTGGCGTTCTTTCTGAACGCTTAATGCCACATGAATTTCCGTGTCTGGAGTAAAATACCTTTCTAATTTTCCTAACTTGCTTTCTACGGATTCTTTTAATCCTGGTGTTACATCGATGTTCTTTCCGATAATGATAAACTTCATGATGCCCAACTCCTTTTCGACATAATTTCAGATATTTGTTTTTTGCCTGTCAGTAAAGTTATAATGTCTGATAATAAGGATGCAAAACAACAATATATCTGATATATGTAGTATAACATGTTTGGAGGTTAATGTATAGAACGGATTACCTGAATTCTTGAAATTTTTCCGTCTCGCATTTTTGCGACTCTCAGGCCACAATCATTAAAGTAGAAACAGGCACCTACACCAACTTCGATATCGTGATTTTCCAGATTGCGTAAGAGAACATCTAACAGGGTGTCTCCAGATTCATAAGGAATATTGATTCCCAGGATCTTATTGACTGCTTTCGCTTTAGAAGTAGCACGAAAAATGGTTTCATCTGAAACATCGAATTCACAAAATAAAAATTTTCTTGTTGCAAAAAGTACTGCAATGGCACAGACACCGATCAGACTGCTGAAGATGGAAGAATGTTCAACAATGATCTGACGTGCGATTGCGAATAAAAGTACTTCAAATACAGTGCTTGGAGCATGGGAATACATCATTCGGATCAGCTCAACACCGATGATCAGGTTAAAACAGGTTTCTAACAGGTCATCATAATTTGGCCATACGTCTAAATTTGGAATATTGCCGATAGATCCTACCATTCGCAGACATAATAGAATAACTCCGACTGCAAGCATGATAGCGATTGTGAACTCGAGAATAACGGCAACTTGCTTCAAAATACGTGATATGATTTGTCTCATGATTTTCTCCTTATGAATCGTTTGCTGAATAGATAAGGGTAAATAATCAGTACCCATAAGACAAGTATAAAGTATTCTGCCATTTTTGCCAAGATGGAAGTTCCTAGAAGTAATGATAGACCTTCCTTTAAAAGTAGTGCAATCATCAGTCCGATCAGAAGTTTTAAAATCTGGGAGGCAATACTGCGGCTTTTTGTAGAAAAATTCAGGTAAGTCTGTTCCAGATACCAGCCGATCGCAAAGCCGAGTCCGGCGCCGGAGGCTTTACAACAATCGAGGGCATATCTGGTCTCGATAATCTGGTTTTTGTTTAAGATAAGAGCAAATGCAGCCACTGCAATAGAAATCAGGATCAGAATTCCTGTGATTTTTTTTCGGTATTCCGGACGATCCAGAACGGCTGACTGAAATTTCCAGATCACGAAGGCGATGATAATGGAAAGTGCCATGGATGTCAGTACATCCTGAGGTGTATGGCATCCCAGGTACATTCGGGAGAATCCAATCATAAGAAAAGCCAGGATGCAGAGGAACTTTATCCAGATTTGTCTGGCTTTTAAGGCGAGCGGAAAGAACAGGCAGGTCGCTCCCTGCGTATGCCCGCTTGGAAAAGAATATCCGGTTGCGCCCGGTACAGCACTTGCTACTGCATGAAAGTCAGGATCCAGTACCCAGGGTCTGGGAATCCGGAATGTAATTTTCAAAGTCTGGACACATAATCCGGCACTGAAATACGTAAATCCCATAAGATAAGCAAAGCGCTTATCTACACACCAGTAAAGTGTGCAGATAACCGCTATAATAATGAGTTCCTGGCCGAAATATGTGATGAATTGCATCAGTTTATCTAAGAAGGGAGTTCTGATCCCCTCTAACAGCCATAAAAATGTCATGATCTGTTTCCTCTTTTCCTCATTTTCGGGTCCAGAATCTTTTTACGGATTCTGAGAGATTCCGGGGTTACTTCCAATAATTCGTCCGTATCGATAAAATCAATTGCCTGCTCCAGACTTAAGATAGTCGGAGGGGTCAGGCGAAGTGCTTCGTCTGCGCTGGAGGAACGGGTATTGGTCAAGTGCTTGGTTTTGCAGACATTTACCTCGATATCATCAGTTTTCGCATTTTCCCCGATTACCATACCTGAATATACTTTTTCTCCAGGTCCGATAAAGAGGGTTCCACGTTCCTGTGCACTATACAGACCGTAAGTTACAGATTCTCCCGTCTCGAAAGCAATCAGAGAGCCCTGTTTGCGGTATTGGATATCTCCTTTGTATGGTGCATATCCGTCAAACGCTGTATTCATGATACCGTTTCCTTTGGTATCGGTCAAAAAGTCACCGCGGTAACCAATCAGGCCACGGGAAGGAATTTTAAATTCCAGGCGGGTGTAACCGCTGTTGGTAGCACCCATTGCCTGAAGTTCTCCTTTACGCTGACTTAATTTATCAATAACAACTCCGGTGAATTCGTCCGGGACATCAATGTATGCGATTTCCATCGGTTCCAGCAATTTCCCTTTTTCGTCATGCTTATAGAGAACTTCTGCTTTGCTGACCGCAAATTCATATCCTTCACGGCGCATGTTTTCGATCAGTACAGACAGGTGAAGTTCTCCACGCCCGGATACTTTGAAACAGTCAGTGTTTTCAGTGTCTTCTACGCGGAGACTGACATCCGTGTTCAACTCACGCATGAGACGGTCACGAAGATGACGGGAAGTTACATATTTTCCTTCCTGTCCGGCAAATGGACTGTCATTGACAACAAAATCCATAGAAATAGTAGGTTCTGAGATCTTCTGGAAGGGAATTGCTTCCGGGTTTTCAGGAGAGCAGAGGGTATCACCGATGGAAATATCAGAAATACCGGAAATAGCTACGATAGAGCCGATGGTTGCTTCCTTCACCTCGATTTTCTTCAGACCGTCAAATTCATAGAGTTTGCTGATCTTTACTTTTTCTTTTTTGTCAGGATTATGATGGTTTACCAGAACCATTTCCTGATTTACGGCGATGGTTCCATTATCTACTTTTCCGATTCCGATACGTCCCACATATTCATTATAGTCGATCGTACTGATCAGAACCTGGGTTGGTGCCTCGGGGTCACCTTCCGGTGCAGGAATGTATTTTAAAATAGTTTCAAACAGAGGTTTCATATCTCTTTCTTCATCAGAAAGATCCAGTACAGCTACCCCTGCTTTGGCAGATGCATAGATAAACGGGCAGTCTAGCTGGTCGTCGGATGCGCCAAGGTCGATCAAAAGCTCCAGTACTTCATCGATAACTTCGTCAGGTCTTGCTTCTGGACGGTCAATTTTATTGATACAGACAATCACGGGAAGGCTTAAATCCAATGCTTTTCGCAGTACGAATTTTGTCTGTGGCATAGCTCCTTCAAAGGCATCTACAACAAGGATTACTCCGTTTACCATTTTTAATACACGTTCTACCTCACCGCCGAAATCGGCATGTCCCGGGGTGTCAATGATATTAATTTTAACACCTTTGTAAGTAACAGCAGTATTTTTGGAAAGAATGGTGATACCACGTTCTCTTTCGATATCGTTGGAATCCATAACACGTTCGGCAACTTCCTGATTTTCACGAAATACGCCGCTTTGTTTTAATAATTCATCTACTAAGGTTGTTTTACCATGGTCAACATGGGCAATGATCGCAATATTACGTACATCTTCACGTTTTGTATTCATACGAATCTTCCTTTTCTCTACCTATATTTATATACAACTTCATTAGTTTATCACATTTTGCAAAATTTACAAGTATTTCGTTCTAAAATACGAATCTCCTTCATAGATTATGTAATGACTCAAAATACGATTCAGAGGAAGGGAGATTGTAAAATTATGTCAGATAAGATTATTGAAAACAACCAGGTAACCATTATGGGAGAGATTGTATCTCCATTTACGTTCAGTCATGAAGTGTTTGGTGAAGGATTCTACATGGTGGATGTAAATGTCAGGCGTCTCAGCAATTCACAGGATCGAATTCCACTTATGATATCCGAGAGACTTATAGATGTGTCCCAGGATTATACAGGGGAATTTATCATGGTAAACGGACAGTTCCGTTCCTATAACAGGCACGATGAACAAAAGAACCGACTGATATTGTCTGTATTCGTAAGAGAAGTGTCTTTTGTGGAGGAGGAACTGGATGGTGCCAAGACGAATAACATACTTTTGGATGGTTACATCTGCAAACAGCCGGTTTACCGGAAGACCCCGCTTGGGAGAGAGATAGCAGATCTTCTGCTTGCGGTGAACCGGCCATACGGAAAATCAGATTATATTCCATGTATCTGCTGGGGAAGAAATGCAAGGTTCGCTTCGGCGTTTGAAGTCGGAGAGCATGTACAAGTCATTGGAAGAATCCAGAGCCGGGAATATATCAAGAAATTGACCGAGACGGAAACAGAGAAACGGACAGCATATGAAGTGTCTGTCAGTAAGCTGGAGTGCCTGGAGGATTAAATTCTGCCGGAGACTTTCATTGACATCGAATATATTTGATGATAGAATTTCTATAGATTACATATGAAAGTCAGGAGGAGTAGTATGGCTATTTTTACAGGAGCCGGTGTTGCAATCGTTACACCATTTAATGAAGATGGAAGTATTAATTATGATAAACTGGACGAATTAATTGATTATCACTGTGAGAAGAAAACAGATAGTATTATAATATGTGGTACTACAGGGGAATCTGCTACAATGACAGAAGAAGAGCATATGGAATGTGTGAAGTTCACCATCGATCGTGCCAAGGGTAGAATCCCGATCATTGCGGGAACTGGTTCCAATTGCACCAGGACAGCAATTGACATGTCAAAGGAAGCAGCGGAATATGGCGCCGATGGATTGCTTCTGGTAACTCCTTATTATAATAAGGCAACACAGAATGGTTTGATCGCACATTTTACGGCGGTTGCCAAGGAGGCAAAGGCACCGATTATCATGTACAGTGTAGCGAGCAGAACCGGATGTAATATTGAACCGGCTACAGTCGCAGAACTGGTAAAGAATGTGGACAATATTGTAGGAATCAAAGAAGCATCCGGAAATATTTCCCAGATCGCCAAGATCATGTCAATGACAGATGGAAATATTGACTTGTATTCAGGAAATGATGATCAGATCGTTCCGATACTTTCGCTTGGTGGAAAGGGCGTTATCTCCGTTTTATCAAATGTGGCTCCAGATGAGACACATGATATCTGTGAAATGTTCTTTCATGGAGATGTAAAAGGAAGTACCGCACTTCAGTTGAAGGCCATTCCGCTGGTTGAAAAGTTGTTCTGTGAAGTCAATCCGATTCCTGTGAAAAAAGCAATGCAGCTGATGGGAGTTGACTGTGGACCACTTCGTATGCCGCTAACGGAGATATCACCGGAACATGAGAAAGCATTGGCGCAGGCAATGAAAGATTTTGGAATTAAGCTTGCATAGAAGGTAAAACGAGTTGTTATATGAGAAGGATATCATATTTGATTTTGTTCGGCATATCTATGATATCCTTTTTCGTATAACGGGAAAAAGGAAGAAAATACATCGGGAGGAGAAAAAAGATGGTACAGGCAATCATGCACGGATGTAATGGACACATGGGCCGTGTGATTACAGATATTATTAAGAATAGTGAAGGGATTGAACTGGTAGCAGGTGTAGACAAATACACAGCAGTTCCCAATGAATATCCGGTATTTGACAGTATAGAGAAATGTGATGTAAAAGCGGATGTTATTATTGATTTTTCCAATGCCGCGGCAGTGGACGGACTCCTGGATTACTGCGTGGACAGACAGGTTCCGGTTGTTTTATGTACGACAGGGCTTTCAGAAGAGCAGCTTGTAAAAGTAGAAGAAGCATCTAAGAAAGTAGCAGTTTTAAAATCTGCAAATATGTCTTTGGGAATCAATCTGTTGTTAAAACTACTTCAGGATGCAACAAAGGTACTCGCACCGGCGGGATATGATATTGAACTGGTCGAAAAGCACCATAACCAGAAAGTAGATGCACCAAGTGGTACTGCGCTGGCACTTGCGGATTCTGTCAATGAAGCAGCTGGAAATGAATATACATATGTTTATGACAGAAGTCAGGTACGTCAGAAACGTGATTCGAAAGAAATCGGAATTTCTTCTGTAAGAGGTGGAACGATTGTAGGAGATCATGAAGTAATCTTTGCAGGAAGAGATGAAGTGATCGAATTTAAGCATACGGCATACTCTAAAGCGGTGTTTGGAAAAGGTGCTGTAGAAGCGGCAAGATTTCTGGCGGGAAAACCGGCAGGAAGATATGATATGTCAGATGTAATACAATTGTAATGCGACAACGCTTTTAGGAGCGTGGGCCGAATTATGATAGAAACACGTTATGAAAATGGGAGGATGTTATGAAAGAGTTAGAAGAGCGGTATTTAGAAAGACTTTCTCAGCTGTATCCAACCATCGCCAAAGCATCGACTGAGATTATTAATCTGCAGGCGATCTTGAATCTGCCAAAAGGCACAGAACATTTCTTGACTGATATTCATGGGGAATATGAGGCGTTTTCGCATGTTCTGAAAAATGGTTCGGGTTCAGTGCGCCGTAAGATCGATGATGTTTTCGGGAATACTATGAGTAGCAGGGACAAGCAGACCCTTGCTACTCTTATTTATTATCCGAAAGAAAAGATGGACAGGATCAAGAAAACAGAAAGCAACATGGAGGACTGGTATAAGATTACTCTTTACCGGCTGATTGAGGTATGTAAGCAGACGGCCAGTAAGTATACCCGTTCAAAAGTCAGAAAGGCTCTGCCACAGGATTTTGCTTACGTGATTGAGGAATTGATCACGGAAAAATCAGAGATTAATGATAAGGAATCTTATTATAATTCTATCGTAAGCACTATCATAAGGATTGGAAGAGCAGAGGAGTTTATTATAGCTTTGTCTGAGCTGATCCAGCGGCTGACTGTGGACCATCTGCATATTGTAGGGGATATTTATGACAGAGGGCCGGGACCGCATATTATCATGGATAAATTGATGGCCTATCATTCGGTAGATATTCAATGGGGGAACCATGATGTTTTGTGGATGGGAGCTGCAGCGGGACAGAGAGGATGTATTGCAAATGTCATACGAATCTGCGCAAGGTATGGCAATCTGGATATTCTGGAGGATGGATATGGAATCAATTTGCTACCACTTGCGACATTTGCCATGAATGTTTATAAAACTGATCCCTGTGAATGCTTCCAGTTGAAAGGAAATAAGGACCGCAGTGCAAATGAGATGCTGATGGACATCAGGATGCATAAGGCAATTTCGATTATTCAGTTTAAGGTGGAAGGACAGATTATAAAAAAGAATCCGGGATTTAAAATGGAAAAAAGGAATCTGCTGCATCATATTAATTTTGAAAAGGGGACTATCGAGCTTGATGGAAAAGAATATGAACTGATAGATAAGAATTTTCCAACAATTGATCCGAAAAAACCGTATGCGCTTACAAAAGAAGAAGAAGATATTATGGAGAGACTGGAACGGGCATTTACGAATTGTGAAAAGCTGCAGCAACATATGCGTTTCCTGTTAAATAAAGGTGGATTGTATAAGGTTTATAATGGAAATCTTCTGTATCATGGATGTGTGCCCCTGAAAGATGAAGGAACGTTAAAACCGGTAAGAATATTTGGACATTCCTATAAAGGAAAAGGGCTTTATGAAGTCCTGGAAAGTTATGTGAGAAAAGGTTTCTATGCAGTGGATCCAAAAGAGAAAGAGCGGGGAAAAGATATCATGTGGTATATCTGGCTTGGAGAAGGTTCGCCACTGTTTGGCAAGGATAAAATGGCTACTTTTGAGAGATATTTCCTGGCTGAGAAAGAGACTCACAAGGAAAAGAAGAATGCTTATTACCGCCTGCTGGAGGATGAAAAGGTAGTAAATGTAATTTTGAAGGAGTTCGGACTTCCGGAAGAAGGATCTTATATTATTAATGGCCATGTGCCGGTAAAGAGTAAAGATGGGGAGAATCCAATCAAATGTGGCGGAAAAGTGCTGGTCATTGACGGTGGGTTCTCCAGGGCTTATCAGAAAGAAACTGGAATTGCCGGATATACACTGATCTATAATTCTTATGGTCTCATCCTTGCCGCACACGAACCATTTGAATCTACAGAGGCAGCAATTGAAAAAGAAAGTGATATCCATTCTGACAGAACAATTGTAGAGCGTGTTCTGGAACGGAAAAAAGTCGGGGATACTGATATCGGAAGAGAATTAAAAGAGCAGATCAGAGACCTGGAAGTGCTTCTTGCTGCTTACAGGAGCGGCAGAATCGCAGAACGTTTATAAGAGCGAGATGCCATAAATACTGTTAAAAAATCCCATGTTTTCCAAAGTATATTATTGATAGTATCTGCAGATATTACTAGCAATAAGAGTGCCAGAAGGCATTCTTGAATTGATGATAGATGAATATACATGAAAGGGAGAACGAAGATGAAACAGTTTAAAAAAGTGGCACTAATTTTGATGTGTACAGGAGTGATGATGGGAATTACCGCTTGTGGTAATAATACTGGAGACGGTAATACGACAAATGACAATGCTGCAACAGAAGGAACTACCGATAATAATGGTGGTGTTATTGAAGATATTGGGGATGGAATTCAGAATGGAGTTAATAATGTGGAAGAAGGAGTTGGTATTGAAAAAAATACTGACCAGAATACAACTGGTACGAATAATACCAATAATACAAACACAACCACAAACACCACAACAGATGGAAATCTGAAACAGTAATTATAATACCGGTAATATCCCGTGTATATAGGAATGTAGAGCTGATGCCACACAAAAAGTGAAAGTGTGGCATGGGCTCTTTTTACTGTTATGAGTTATTTACTGGACGGATGCACTTTACTGTGGTAAAATATCCCGATAAGAATAAGTTGGAAAGAGAGTGCAGAGTATGAGATTCAGGCCATGTATTGATATTCATAACGGAAAGGTAAAACAGATTGTAGGCGGAAGCCTGAAAGATCAGAATGACCAGGCAGTGGAAAATTTTTCTTCCGTTCAGGAGGCAGATTATTTTGCGCAATTATATAAGGAAGACGGATTAAAGGGAGGACATGTGATTCTTCTGAATCCGCCTTCTTCTGATTTTTATCAAAAGACAAGAGAGCAGGCCATAAAGGCGCTGAAGATGTATCCGGGAGGATTACAGATCGGGGGAGGAATTACAGATAAGAATGCCGGAGAATATATTGATGCCGGAGCAAGCCATGTGATTGTTACATCCTATGTGTTCCAGGATGGAGTAATCCGCTGGGATCATATGGAAAATTTGTGCCAGGCGGTTGGAAAAGAACATGTGGTGATTGATTTAAGCTGCCGGAAAAAGGGTGAAGATTATTTCATAGTGACGAATCGCTGGCAGACCTTTACAAAGGTGAAACTTACAAAAAAAGTGCTGGATCAGATTTCTGACTACTGTGATGAGTTTTTGGTTCATGGAGTTGATGTGGAGGGAAAAGCTTCTGGTATAGAAGAGGAACTGGTAGGGCTTTTGAGTACTGAGGAAAGGATTCCGGTGACTTATGCCGGAGGAATTGGAAGTCTTGCGGATTTGGAGCAGTTTCGGAAAATAACGGGAGGAAGACTGGATTTTACAATTGGCAGTGCATTGGATCTGTTTGGGGGGATCATTCCTTATCAGGATGTGAAGCAATATAGATGACCGGAAGCGTTTATACCCGCACCAGGGAAGAAGTGTAACGGATTTGTTAACACTTTGTAAACAGGTTGAATTGATTTATAGATAGTGTTAGAATGAGGATTAGAGTGGTCGTATTTTGGCCAGAATCAGTAGTAAGGAGCATACAGTCAATATGGGTTTATTACAGAAAATATTTGGAACACATAGTGAAAATGAATTGAAAAGAATCTATCCGATTGTGGATGCAATTGAAGCACTCGAACCAGAGATGCAGAAACTTTCAGACACAGAACTTAAAGATAAGACGAGAGAATTTAAGGAGAGGCTCGAAAAGGGAGAGACGCTGGATGATATTCTTCCAGAGGCATATGCAGTTGTAAGAGAGGCGGCTTATCGAACACTGGGAATGAAGCATTACCGGGTACAGTTGATCGGTGGAATTATTCTTCATCAGGGACGTATTGCTGAGATGAAGACTGGTGAAGGTAAGACACTGGTGGCAACACTTCCATCTTATCTGAACGCATTGAGTGGAAAAGGTGTTCATGTTGTTACAGTCAATGATTATCTGGCAAAACGTGACGCTGAGTGGATGGGAAAGGTTCATGAATTCCTCGGACTTACCGTTGGTGTAGTACTGAACAGCATGGAAAATGATGAACGCCGTGCGGCATATAATTGTGATATTACTTACGTAACGAATAATGAACTGGGATTTGATTATCTGCGTGATAATATGGTCATTTACAAGGAACAGTTGGTTCAGAGAGGTCTTAATTATGCTCTGATCGATGAGGTTGACTCTGTATTGATTGATGAAGCGAGAACGCCGCTCATCATATCTGGACAGAGCGGAAAGTCTACGAGACTTTATGAGGCCTGTGATATTCTGGCACGTCAGCTGGAACGTGGGGAAGCAAGTGGTGAATTCTCTAAGATGAATGCAATCATGGGTGAAGAGATTGAAGAGACTGGAGATTTCATCGTAAATGAAAAGGAGAAAAACATCAATCTGACGGAAGATGGTGTGAAAAAGGTTGAACAATTCTTCCATATTGAGAACCTGGCAGATCCTGAAAATCTTGAAATTCAGCATAATATTATTCTGGCATTAAGAGCTCATAATCTGATGTTCCGTGATAAGGATTATGTGGTGAAAGATGATGAAGTCCTGATCGTAGATGAGTTTACAGGACGTATTATGCCGGGACGTCGTTATTCAGATGGCCTGCATCAGGCGATTGAAGCAAAAGAACATGTAAAAGTAAAGAGAGAAAGCAAGACTTTGGCAACAATTACGTTCCAGAATCTGTTTAATAAATTTGCAAAGAAAGCAGGTATGACAGGTACTGCCCTGACTGAAGAAAAGGAATTCCGTGAGATCTATGGAATGGATGTTATTGAAATCCCGACCAACGTTCCAGTCATCCGTAATGATCTGGAAGATGCGGTATACAAGACTCAGAAAGAAAAGTTCAAGGCAGTCTGTGATGCAATCGAAGAAGCACATGCAAAGCATCAGCCGGTACTGGTTGGTACAATTACGATTGATAATTCGGAATTATTAAGTGGTATGCTGAAACGTCGTGGTATCAAGCATAATGTATTGAATGCCAAGTTCCATGAAAAGGAAGCAGAAATCGTTGCTCAGGCAGGGATTCATGACGCTGTTACAATTGCTACAAATATGGCCGGACGTGGTACAGATATTAAACTGGATGAAGAGGCAAGAGCTGCCGGTGGTCTGAAGATCATTGGTACAGAGCGCCATGAGTCCAGACGAATTGATAATCAGTTGAGAGGACGTTCTGGTCGTCAGGGCGATCCGGGAGAATCCAGATTTTACATTTCTCTGGAAGATGATCTGATGCGTTTGTTCGGGTCTGAAAAACTGATGAATGTGTTTACCACGCTTGGCGTAGAAGAAGGGGAGCAGATTGAGCATAAGATGCTTTCCAGTGCAATTGAAAAGGCGCAGGAAAAGATTGAAAGTAATAACTTTGGAATTCGTAAGAATCTGTTGGAATACGATCAGGTAATGAACGAACAGCGGGAAATTATCTACGAAGAGAGACGTCATGTGCTGGATGGAGATAATATGAGGGATTCCATTTTCCATATGATGAATGAGTATGTAGAAAATGTAGTGGATATGGTGACGAATTCAGATCAGGATTATGATGAATGGAATCTGAAAGAATTGAATCTGACGATCCGTAATACAATTCCGATGGCACCGATCACAGAAGAAGATGTGAAGGATATGAGTCAGAAAGAACTGAAACATATGTTAAAAGAGCGGGCTGCCAAGGCATATGAAGCAAAAGAATCAGAATTTCCTGAGCCGGAGCATATGCGAGAGATTGAACGTGTCGTTCTTCTGAAAGTCATTGATGCAAAATGGATGGATCATATTGATGATATGGATCAGCTGCGTCAGGGAATCGGACTTCAGGCATACGGGCAGAGAGATCCTAAAGTTGAATACAAAATGATCGGTTATGAGATGTTTGATGAGATGACCAGAAGAATTGAAGAAGATACAGTCCGTACTATTTTCCATGTAAAACTGGAACAGAAAGTGGAAAGAGAGCAGGTGGCGAAAGTTACTGGTACGAATAAGGATGAATCTGCGGCACGTGCACCAAAGAAACGTGTAGAAAAGAAAATTTATCCGAATGATCCTTGTCCGTGCGGAAGTGGAAAGAAGTATAAACAGTGCTGCGGACGTAAAAAATAGCAATGCGCATCAAAACTAATAGAAAGAGGTGAAAAAGTGGTTGAATTAGATCAATTTAAAAGTATTATGAATGCTTACGAAGAACCTCTTGCCGAAATGAGGGATTCACTTTGACGTATCTGGCAAAGAGAGAAGAATTGAAGAGCTGGAACGTAAGATAGAGGAACCGGGGTTCTGGGACAATCCGGAAGAATCTCAGAAATTGATGAAAGAATTGAAAAATCTTCAAGAGCTATTAAAGTATATTCACAAATTATTTACATCATATGATGATATCTGCCTTTTGATCGAGATGGGATATGAAGAAGAGGATCCCGCTATGGTGAAGGAAATCGAAAAGGAGATTCGGGAATTTGAGACAGCGTTTGAAGATCTGAGAATTCAGACACTTTTATCAGGAGAATATGATTCTTGTAACGCGATTATGACGATTCATGCAGGCGCCGGTGGAACGGAGTCCTGTGACTGGGCGAATATGTTGTATCGAATGTACAGCCGCTGGGCAGAACGAAAAGGGTTTTCTATGCAGGTGCTGGATTATCTGGATGGTGATATTACCGGAATAAAGGCAATTACATTTGAGGTAAATGGTGAGAATGCTTATGGATATTTAAAATCAGAAAAAGGTGTTCACAGACTGGTACGCATCTCGCCGTTTAATTCTGCAGGAAAGCGGCAGACTTCATTTGCGTCCTGCGATGTACTCCCCGATATTGAGGATGAAATTGATATCGAGATAGCGGAGGAAGATCTGAAAATTGATACCTATCGGGCAAGTGGTGCCGGCGGGCAGCATGTCAATAAGACATCTTCTGCAATCAGGATCACACATCTTCCGACCGGAATTGTAGTACAATGCCAGAATGAACGCTCCCAGCATCATAACAAAGAAAAGGCAATGCAGATGCTGAAAGCGAAATTACAGCTTTTAAAAGAGCAGGAGCAGGCTGATAAAGTATCTGATATCCGCGGAGAAGTAAAAGAAATAGGATTTGGTAATCAGATCCGTTCTTATGTGATGCAGCCATATACAATGGTGAAAGATCACAGAACGAATGAGGAAAATAGTAATGTAATTGCTGTGCTGGACGGTAACATTGATCCGTTTATTAATGCTTATCTGAAGCAGACGGCGAAAAGATAGTGGGAGGAATTTATGATAAATATAGCAGTTATGGGTTACGGAACAGTAGGTTCTGGTGTCGTAGAGGTCGTAAATACGAACGGGGCCCGCATTAACCAGAGAATTGGTGACGAACTGAATATTAAGTATGTCCTGGATCTGAAAGATTTCCCGGGAGATCCGGTGCAGGATAAAATTGTTCATGATTTTGAAACGATTATTCGGGATGATGAGATTAAAATCGTGGTGGAAGTAATGGGAGGTATTGAGCCGGCATACACTTTTGTGAAAAGATGTCTTCAGGCAGGAAAAAGTGTAGCTACTTCGAATAAGGCACTGGTAGCAGCTCACGGTGCAGAATTGTTATCGATTGCCGCAGAGCATAATATTAATTTCTTGTTTGAAGCGAGTGTGGGCGGTGGAATTCCGATTATCCGTCCGTTGAATTCTTCCCTGACGGCAGATGAAATTGAAGAGATTACCGGCATTTTAAATGGAACAACAAATTATATGCTGACGAAAATGTTCTATGAAGGTGCAGATTATAACGAGGTCCTTAAAGAAGCTCAGGCGAATGGATATGCTGAGCGGAATCCTGAAGCTGATGTAGAAGGGTATGACGCATGCAGAAAGATTGCAATCTTATCTTCTTTGATTTCCGGACAACAGGTGGATTTTGAAGATATCTATTGTGAAGGAATTACAGAGATTACGGTTGAGGATATGAAGTATGCGAAAGCAATGGGAACAACGATCAAGCTTCTGGCTTCCAGTAAACGTTATGCTGGGAACAGGCTTCATGCTATTGTAGCTCCGTGCATGCTTTATCCTGAGCATCCGCTTTATAATGTAAATGATGTGTTTAATGCAATCTTTGTACATGGAAATGTGCTGGGAGATGCAATGTTCTATGGAAGCGGTGCCGGGAAACTTCCGACAGCAAGTGCTGTGGTTGCAGATGTTGTGGATGCAGCAAAACATCTGAATCGGAATATTATGACTATGTGGAAAGAAGAAAAGCTTCATCTGGAAGACAAAGGTGATGCAAAAAGGCGTTTCTTTGTCCGTATCAAAGGAGAAGTCCAGGAGATGCTTCCTTCACTTCGGGAATCCTTTGGCGAAATAGAAGTAGTTGAAGTTCCGGATCTGAAAGGAGAATTTGGTTTTTCAACTCCTGTAATGATGGAAGGCGACTATGAAACCAGAGCAAAGCTTTATAAAGATCAGATATTACATATGATTCGTATTGAGGATTAGGCAGAAACGGGAATGGGAGTGAGCATATGAAATATATAGTAGTACTGGGAGATGGAATGGCAGGAAGGCCGTTGGAAGAACTGGATGGAAGAACTACGCTGGAAGCGGCAAAGACACCTGTAATGGACAGGATGGCCGGGGAGGCAGAGCTGGGAACGGCATCCATGGTGCCGGAAGGTATGGCCCCTGGAAGTGATACTGCAAATTTAGCTGTTATGGGATATGATCCAAAGCTATATTATACAGGACGTTCTCCGCTGGAAGCTTTAAGTATTGGTGTTGATATGGAAGATACGGATGTATCCTTCCGTTGTAATATTGTGACATTATCAGAAGAAGATGTACCATATGAAGACAGAAAGATCATCGACCATAGTTCCGATGAAATCAGTACCGAGGATGCTGCTGTATTGATAGAATCTTTGAGAGAAGGGCTGAAAAAAGAAGGGTATGAATTTTATGTAGGAACCAGTTACCGGCATCTGCTGATATGGAAAAATGGCAAGGTAGTAGATCTGACACCTCCGCATGATATTCTGACCAGACGAATTGGTGATTATCTTCCACAGGATGAGGTGCTTCGGGATATGATGAAAAAAAGTTATGATATTCTGGAACACCATCCAATCAATGAAGAGCGCAGAAAAAAAGGACTGAATCCAGCGAATTCAGCCTGGTTCTGGGGCGCAGGAAAGAAACCGGCGCTTACTTCTTTTGAAGAACGTACCGGGAAAAAAGGCGTTATGATCTCGGCAGTAGATTTGCTGAAAGGAATTGCCGTAGGAGCAGGCATGGACCGCGTCCTTGTAGAAGGTGCGAATGGAGGCCTTCACACGAATTATGAAGGAAAGGCCAAAGCGGCAGTTCGAGCTCTTGTAGATGAGAAATATGATTTTGCGTATATTCATATTGAAGCTCCGGATGAGATGGGACATCAGGGAAGTATTCAGGATAAAATTACGGCAATTGAAAATATTGATAAAAAAGTACTCCGTGTGTTGCTAGAAGGTCTGGATCATGCGGGAGAGGATTATAGAATCCTCATTCTTCCGGATCATCCAACTCCGATCGAAGTAAGAACGCATACAGGAGATCCGGTTCCGTATCTTTTGTATGACAGTACCATAAAAGAAGAAGGAATGGAAGCTTACAATGAGAAGACGGCAGCCAGGACCGGTAATACATGGGATGACGGTTATCGACTGATCGGGCACTTGTTACAGGAGGAAACATGTTAATAGTTAAGAAATTCGGCGGCAGTTCTGTGGCCAATAAAGATAGAATTTTCAATGTTGCCAGAAGATGCATTGAAGATTATAAGGCGGGAAATGATGTTGTCGTTGTGCTTTCGGCAATGGGAGATACAACAGATGAACTGATTGCGCTGGCAAATACAATTAATCCGGAAGCAAAGAAAAGAGAACTGGACATGCTTTTGACCACGGGAGAACAGGTATCGGTATCTCTGATGGCAATGGCGATGCAGTCTCTGGATGTACCTGCAGTATCGTTGAATGCATTTCAGGTCAGAATGCATTCAACATCACGATATGGAAATGCAAGATTTAAACGTGTTGATACAGAGAGAATCTGTCATGAGCTGGATTCCAGAAAGATCGTAATTGTGACAGGATTTCAAGGTGTAAATAAGTATGATGATATTACTACATTAGGACGTGGTGGTTCTGATACTACAGCAGTTGCGCTGGCAGCAGTCTTGCATGCAGATAAATGTGAGATCTATACAGACGTAGATGGTGTATATACGGCTGACCCGAGAGTTGTGAAAACGGCGAAGAAGCTGGATGTTATTACATACGATGAGATGCTGGAGCTTGCAAGCCTTGGTGCAAAAGTGCTTCATAACCGTTCGGTAGAGATGGCAAAAAAATACAATGTTGAATTAGTGGTTCGGTCCAGCCTGAACCGTTCAGAAGGTACCGTTGTCAGGGAGGGGTCAAATATGGAAAAATTGTTAGTGACAGGTGTGGCAGCCGATAAGAATACAGCCAGAATTTCTGTAATCGGAGTAGATGATAAGCCGGGAACAGCATTTGCAATCTTTAATACACTTGCAGCCAATAATATTAATGTAGATATCATTCTTCAGTCTGTAGGAAGAGAAGGGACCAAAGATATCTCATTCACAGTGGCTTCCGATGATCTTCATCATGCAATTGAAATATTGGAAGCAAATAAAGAACGGCTTACGATTAAAGAGATTACCTGGAATGAGAAGGTTGCAAAACTTTCTGTAGTAGGCGCAGGAATGATGAGCAATCCAGGTGTAGCGGCAAAAATGTTTGAATCTCTCTATAACTCAAGAGTCAATATTAATATGATATCTACATCTGAAATCCGTATTACAGTATTGGTTGCGGAAGATGATATTGATAAAGCGATGAATGCAGTTCACGATGGATTTGCATTGGGTGATTAATCGATTGCGGCGTTGGGATTTGAACGTAGAAAACCGGTAATGATCTGTTTATTTTCAGGGGACAGCGTGCGGAATTTAAGAATGAGTTCCAGCTCCTCTTCGGTAAGATAGATAGAATTACCGGTTTTTTTGTCTGATATGAGGGTATAGGGAACCGTAGATTCGCGCAGTTTACCGGAAGACATAGATTCCCCTTCCAGGCTGTTAAATGCTAGTTCATCTAATGTGATGTGGTAATAATTCGCCAGGCAGATCAGAGTGTCCAGATCTGGTGTGCGGCTGCTGGTCTCGTAATTAGAGTAAGCCTGTCTGGAGATATTTAGTATTTTTGAAACATCGTCCTGAGTCATATGATGCTGTTTTCTAAGATAACGCAGATTATTGGCGAGTTGTACGTTTGGCATAATGTGAACCCCCACAAGTAATTTACTTGATAGTATAGCAATTTAGCCGATAAATGCATATCTGTGCGACGAAACGTAGCGAAAAATAAAGAAGCAACAAAATGTTGCTTCTACTGTTTGCTCAGCTGGCTGTTATGATATTTCCCGGAAAAAGTAACATCTTCACCAAACCATTTTGGAGGAAGAAAAGAATTTGCTGCTTCTTCAGAGGAAAATTCGACTTCTACAAGGACCAGAGGGGCGAGTTCTCCTTCAAATATGTCAAGTTCAGCGGTGAGCCTGCCAGAAAGAGGAATCATATAGCGTTTTTTACGAATCAAACGCCCATCGATTTTGGTAAGAAGATGTTCATAAGACTTCCGATTCAAAGGAAGATTATATTCTGTGCGTGCCATCAGTCCTTTGGATTTATAGGTTAGTTCGTATTTGTCATTGTCTCTTCGGATACGTACAACAGGATCTGTATTCAGGTACCCCTGTTCGATGGTACGGCAGGGATATGAGTCCAGGTGCTCCGGGAGAGAAGAGATAAGATATTTTCGTTCAATTTCCATAATAAATAGATCCTTTCCGGCTTCGCACTACGTGCGAGGACTGCTTATGTTGTTGGTTAGGAATGTGCTCTGGTGGGTATGATGATACCGACGGATTGTTCCGCGCAGAAGCGCTCTCGCAATCCTCAAAACATTCGAAATCCGCCCTAATCGGGCTACTTTCTCATGTTTTGGCGGGTTCCAAGGGCACGCTTTTTCTTGCAAGCATGAAAAGCGTGTCTTTGGAACCCTGGTATCATCATGATATTATAGTTTACACAAAATGTAAACCATGTTAAAATTTATTGTTAAGGAGGAGAATTGCGATGAAGAAAGTTAGTGTAATGTTAGCGGATGGTTTTGAAGAAGTGGAAGCGTTGACTGTGGTTGATCTGTTGCGAAGAGCGAAGATTTATGTGGATACAGTTTCAATTACGGATGATTATACGGCTCATGGAGCACATGGGATTAATGTTCAGACGGAGGATATGTTCGATGAGGTGGATTTTTCTGAGTCTGATATGATTGTGCTTCCGGGAGGTATGCCGGGAACGACTCATTTGAAAGAGCATGAGGGATTGCGCAAAGTTCTTTGTGATTTCGCAGAAGAAGGTAAATACATTGGGGCGATCTGTGCTGCACCGACGGTACTGGATGATCTTGGACTCCTTCAGGGAAGACGTGCCACATGTTATCCGGGAGTTGAGAAGCAGATCCAGGGTGCATCTCTTACCCATACACCGGTGATGCGTGATGAGAATATTATTACTGGACAGGGAGTTGGTACGGCGATTGATTTTGCACTGAAGTTAATTGAAGTGCTGGTTGGAGATGATAAGGCAAAAGAGATTGCTGAATCTATTGTTTATTAGGTATGTTGAAAGAAGAAAAAGCATAAATATACATAAAATATTAAAAATACTTCGTTTAGATGAAATCGGGGGCTAGATATTTACAGAGGTTTGTGTTATACTTCTGTAGTGAATGTAATGTAGGATACCCGCCTTTTTTGCTACCCAGAAGGCAGGTTAGAAACAGGAGGAAATAGTAAATGAGTTTACAGGTAGAAAAGTTAGAAAAAAACATGGCGAAACTTACAATCGAAGTTTCTGCTGATGATTTAGAGAAAGCGCTTCAGAGTGCATATATGAAGCAGAAGAACAAAATTGCGATGCCAGGATTCCGTAAAGGAAAAGTTCCGCGCCAGATGATTGAGAAAATGTACGGAGCAGAAATTTTCTACGATGACGCAGCAAATGAATTGATTCCGAAGGCATATGCAGATGCGTATGATGAATGCGATCTCGAGATTGTTTCCAGACCGGAGATTAATGTTGTACAGATTGAAAAAGGAAAGCCTTTCATTTTTACAGCTGATGTAGCTACAAAGCCAGAAGTTACTCTTGGCGAGTATAAAGGACTTGAAGTAGAAAAAGTATCTACACGTGTTACTCAGAAAGAGATTGATGCAAAGGTTCAGGAAGAAGCTGAAAAGAATGCAAGAGAGATTACAGTGGAAGATCGTCCGGTTCAGGATGGAGACCAGGTGATTCTTGACTTTGAAGGATTTGTTGATGGTGTTGCATTTGAAGGCGGAAAAGGGGAGAACTATCCTCTGACAATCGGTTCCGGTTCCTTTATTCCGGGATTCGAGGATCAGCTGATCGGCGCAGAAGCTGAGAAAGAAGTAGAAGTTAATGTAACCTTCCCGGAAGATTATCATGCAGAAGATCTGAAAGGAAAAGCAGCTGTATTTAAGTGTACCGTTCATGAGATCAAAGCAAAAGAACTTCCAGAGATTGACGATGAATTTGCAGCAGAAGTTTCTGAATTTGATACATTAGAAGAATATAAGTCTGACATTAAGGCAAAACTGAAAGAGCAGAAAGCGGCAGAAGGTAAGAGAAAACAGGAAGACGCAGTCGTAGAACAGGCAATCAAGAATGCTGAGTATGAGATTCCACAGCCAATGATCGAAACTGAGACGATTCAGATGGCAGATGATTTTGCACGGAGACTTCAGTCCCAGGGACTTTCTATGGAACAGTACTTCCAGTTTACAGGCCTGACTGCGGAGAAGATGATGGAAGAGTTCAGACCACAGGCTGTTAAGCGTATTGAGACACGTCTGGTACTTGAAGCTATTGTAAAAGCTGAGAATATCGAGATTTCTGATGAAAAATTAGATGAAGAGCTGGTAAAGATGGCTGAAAGCTACAATATGGAAGTTGAAAAGCTCAAAGAGTTCATGGGTGAAAATGAAAAGAAACAGATGAAAGATGATATGGCTGTACAGGAAGCAATTACTTTCCTTGTAGAGAATGCTGTAGAAAAATAAGAATCGAATCACATATATAATCAGGAGGAGGCATATACATGAGTTTAGTACCTTATGTCATTGAACAGACAAGCCGTGGAGAGCGCTCCTACGATATCTATTCAAGATTATTGAAAGACAGGATTATCTTTTTAGGAGAGGAAGTAACTGATGCGTCTGCAAGTGTGATTGTTGCACAGTTATTATTTCTGGAAGCAGAAGATCCTGAGAAGGATATTCATCTGTATATTAACAGCCCGGGAGGTTCTGTAACTGCCGGGATGGCAATCTATGATACCATGCAGTATATCAAGTGCGATATTGAAACAATCTGTATCGGGATGGCTGCAAGTATGGGATCTTTCCTTCTTGCAGGAGGAACAAAGGGGAAGAGGCTTGCTCTTCCGAATGCAGAGATCATGATCCATCAGCCGTCTGGTGGAGCACAGGGTCAGGCAACGGAGATCCAGATTGCCGCAGAGCATATATTAAAAATCCGTCATAAATTAAATCAGATTCTGGCGGAAAATACAGGACAGCCGTTAGACGTAATCAGCGCTGATACAGACAGAGACAATTTTATGTCTGCGGAAGAGGCAAAAGCATATGGCTTGATCGATGAAGTCATTACGAGCCGTTAATTTTGCGTACCGGTCCTTAGACGAGGTGAGAGAATGGTAGGAAAGAACGATGATCAAATAAGGTGTTCGTTCTGTAATAAGACGCAGAATCAGGTTAGAAAGCTGATCGCGGGCCCGAATGGGGCATACATCTGCGATGAATGCGTAGATGTCTGTGCGGAAATTATAGAAGAAGAATTTGAGTATGAGAACGGAAGACAATGGAATCCGTTCTCAGATATCAATCTTCTGAAACCGGAAGAGATAAAAGAATTCCTGGATGATTATGTCATTGGTCAGGAAGAAGCAAAGAAAGTTCTGTCGGTTGCGGTATATAATCATTATAAACGAATCATGGCGGGAAGAGATATGGGAGTAGAACTTGGCAAAAGTAATATCCTGATGCTGGGTCCGACCGGCTGTGGCAAGACATTGCTTGCACAATCTCTGGCTAAGATTCTGGGGGTTCCTTTCGCAATTGCGGATGCGACTGCTCTGACAGAAGCAGGATACGTAGGAGAAGACGTAGAGAATATTCTTCTGAAAATCATACAGGCAGCTGATGGTGATATTGAACGTGCAGAGTATGGAATTATCTACATTGATGAGATAGATAAAATTACCAGAAAATCTGAGAATCCGTCCATTACCAGAGATGTATCCGGAGAAGGTGTGCAGCAGGCACTCCTTAAGATCATCGAAGGAACGGTTGCGAATGTACCTCCACAGGGAGGAAGGAAACATCCACATCAGGAAATGATACAGATAGACACGACGAATATTCTGTTTATTTGTGGCGGTGCGTTTGAGGGAATCGAAAAGATTGTAGAAAAACGTATCGATCAGAAGTCCATTGGATTTAATGTGGAGATTGCACAGAAACATGAAGATGATGTGGACAGGTTATTGAAGCAGATTCTTCCTCAGGATCTGGTAAAATACGGACTGATTCCGGAATTGGTAGGACGAGTTCCGGTTACAGTGGCGCTGGAGATGTTGGATAAAGAAGCACTGATCCGTATTCTTACAGAGCCTAAGAATGCAATTGTAAAGCAGTACCAGAAGATGCTGGAGCTGGATGGTGTTCGTTTGAGTTTTGACAAAGAGGCACTGGAGGCAATTGCAGAAACTTCACTTAAGAGAAAAACGGGTGCAAGAGGATTGCGTGCGATTATGGAAAATATCATGATGGATATTATGTACAAAGCGCCATCCGATGACACTTTGGTTACATGCCGTATTACGGAAGATGTTGTAAAAGGACTGGGAAAGCCTGAGTGTGAACATTCAGATTTCAGGTCTGAAAGTGCATAAAGAAGAAAAGGGCGGGTGCAAGAGGAAGCGTTTTGTGCCCGCCTGTTTTAATTTTACAGGAAACTGTCTAAAGTCAGTTTGTATATAAAGATTGTGCAGAGATGCAATCTATTTTAAAATCAGGAGATAATAAATGATGAGAGAAACTTACAGTCTGCCAATGGTTGCCTTGAGAGGACTTGTAATTCTTCCAGAAGAAGTGAGACATTTTGATGTCAGCAGAGAAAAGTCACTTAAGGCAATTGAAGAAGCAATGATGGGCAATCAGAAGATTTTTTTGAGTGCACAGAAAGAGATAGAGACGGAAGATCCCAAAGCAGAGGATGTCTATCAGACAGGATGCATTGCTACTATAAAGCAGGTAGTGAAATTACCTAAGAAAATAAGCAGAGTTCTGATATCGGGAGAGACCAGGGCCTGCATTAATACAATAGAATTTGAAGAACCGTATCTTCGGGCAAATGTAACGACTATTCCAGATATAGATACATCTTTCCAGGATACTGGAGCGGAAGAACATCCGTTGAATCTGGAGGCTATGATCAGGGGACTGAGGGATGTTTTTAAAGAATATATGTTAAAAAATCCAAAGCTTTCCAAAGAGCTGGCACTTCAGATAGACGGCATTGATGAGTTGAAACGGCTGGTAGATGTCATATCGGCCAATATGCCCTTATCCTGTGAAGATGCCCAGGAATTACTGGAAGAATCGGATGTTATGAAACGATATGAGCTTCTGATCTATAAAATTGTAAATGAGATTCAGATTCTGAATGTGAAAGAAGAGATTCAGGCGAAAGTAAAAGAGCGTGTTGATAAAAATCAGAGAGAATATATTCTCAGAGAAGAGTTAAAGCTGATTCGTGAAGAACTTGGTGACGACCACACAATTTCTGATGCGGATGAGTTCAAACAGGCTGCTGATACACTGAATGCTCCGAAGGAAGTGAAAGAAAAACTTACGAAGGAAATTAAACGTTTCCGGAATTCTATGAGCAGCCCGGCAGAAATTGGTGTGATCCGAACATATATAGAGACGATGCTGGAAATGCCCTGGGATCAAACATGTAAGGAACATAAGGATATAGAATATGCCAGAAAAGTACTGGATGAAGATCATTATGGTCTGGAAAAAGTGAAGGAAAGAGTTCTGGAATTTCTGGCCGTAAGAGCGTTGACAAAAAAAGGAGAAGCACCAATTCTTTGTCTGGTGGGTCCTCCGGGAACAGGTAAGACATCAATTGCCAAATCACTTGCCAGGGCTCTGAAAAAACCGTATGTCAGAATTTCTCTTGGAGGTGTCAGGGATGAAGCAGAGATCCGAGGCCACAGGAAGACATATGTGGGTGCGATGCCAGGGCGGATTGCCAATGGAATGAAGCAGGCAGGAGTAAAAAATCCCCTGATGTTACTGGATGAAATTGACAAAGTCAGCAATGACTATAAGGGAGATACGTTTTCTGCACTTCTGGAAGTTCTGGATAGTGAACAAAATCATAAATTTGTTGATCATTATCTGGAGGTACCGATGGATCTGTCGGAGGTATTATTCATAACAACAGCTAATACACTTCAGACAATCCCGCGACCGCTTCTTGATCGTATGGAAGTAATCGAAGTTTCAAGCTACACAGAGAACGAAAAGTTTCATATTGCAATGGAACATCTGATACCAAAGCAGCTGGAGAAACATGGATTAAAAGCAGATCAGCTGACAATCAGTAAGAAAGCAATCTGGAAGATGGCAAGAAATTATACAAAAGAAGCCGGTGTGAGACAGCTGGAGAGAAAAATTGGAGATATTTGCAGGAAAACTGCAAAAGAAATTCTGGAATCAGAAAAGAAGTCCGTTCATATAACAGAACGAAATCTCTCGCATTATCTGGGAAAAGAGTTATATACTTATCAGATGGTAAATGAAAAGGATGAAGTAGGTATAGTCCGTGGGTTAGCCTGGACAAGTGTAGGAGGAGATACACTCCAGATCGAAGTGAATGTAATGCCGGGAGAAGGTGAAATACTTTTGACTGGTCAGCTGGGAGACGTTATGAAGGAATCTGCGCGAACCGGTATCAGTTATATTCGCTCTGTGAGCAGTGAGCATGGAATTGCAGAAGATTTCTTTAAAAAGCATGATGTACATATCCATATACCAGAAGGAGCAGTGCCGAAAGATGGCCCGTCAGCGGGGATTACGATGGCAACGGCAATATTGTCGGCTGTTACACAGAAAAAAGTAAGAGCAGATCTTGCAATGACCGGAGAGATTACCTTAAGAGGCCGGGTACTCCCGATTGGTGGATTGAAAGAAAAGCTTCTGGCTGCCAAGAATGCCGGAATAAAGACGGTACTGGTTCCGAAAGATAATGAAAGAGATGTGGCGGAGCTTTCTTCAGAAATTACAAAAGGACTGGAGATTATACCGGTTTCTCACATGGATGAGGTTCGAAAACTGGCATTAGTATCAGAATCAAAAGAAAGCAGATAAGGGGATTTTTATGGTAATTAAATCAGTGAATTTGGAAACGGTATGCGGGATTACAAGCAAGCTTCCAGAAAATATTCTTCCAGAAATTGCTTTTGCAGGAAAATCGAATGTTGGAAAGTCTTCATTAATTAATGCTTTGATGAATCGTAAATCATTTGCAAGGACATCTGCTACTCCTGGCAAGACACAGACAATCAATTTTTATAATATTAATGAAGAACTTTATCTGGTAGATCTTCCGGGATATGGGTATGCGAAGGTATCAGAACAGGAGAAGGCAAAATGGGGGAAATTGATTGAGAAATATCTGCATGGATCCAAGCAGTTAAAAGCAGTATTTCTGTTGATCGATATCCGACATGCACCGTCTGCCAATGACAAGATGATGTATGAATGGATTGTTGCACAGGGATATCATCCAATCATCATAGCAACAAAACTGGATAAAATTAAGAGAAGCCAGAAGGATAAGCAGATCAAGCTGATCAAGCAAGGGCTGGAGGTATTGCCTGATACCAAAGTAATTCCATTTTCTGCAGAGACAAAGCAGGGAAGGGATGAGATCTGGGAATTCGTAGAAACGGAGTTCCTGGAAAGAGATGATCAATAAAACTTTATGAAGGAGGAGATGTTATAATGGAAGAGCTGTTACGGGAATTTAAAGAGGATATGACGGAATTCCGTGAGATGACAGACAAATTTTATGCTAAAGAAGTCAGTATGAAAGAGTATAAAGGCTTTTCAGGCGGGTTTGGAAGCTATGCTCAAAAGGGAGGAAATGCCAGCATGCTTCGACTGCGTCTCCCAGGTGGACGTCTGACAAAAGAAAAACTGAAATTTGTTGCGGATTCGATTGCAGAGTATGATGTAGATAAAGCACATTTCACAACTTGTCAGACGATTCAGCTTCATAACCTGAGTGCAAAGGCCGTCTGTGAGATTATGGAAAAAGCTATGAATGTTGGGATTATTACACGCGGAGGCGGTGGAGATTTTCCCAGAAATACAATGTCATCTCCGCTCTCTGGTATTGAAAAGGGCGAGTATTTTGATGTTCTTCCTTATGTAGAGGCTGTTTCTGATTATTTGATGGGAATTATTAAAACAGTGAAAATGCCAAGAAAATTAAAAGTTGCATTTTCTAATTCACCGGCAAATAAAACACATGCTACATTCAGGGACCTTGGTTTTGTGGCAAGACAGGATGGAAAATTTGATGTATATAGTGCGGGCGGTCTTGGTAATAATGCCAGAATGGGAGTCAAGGTTGCGGAGTGTGTAGAACCTTCTGAGGTCCTGTATTATGTACAGGCTATGGTCGATACTTTTGTGGCATATGGTAATTACGAAAATCGTGCGAAAGCAAGAACCCGTTATATGCAGGAGACACTTGGAGTCGAAGGATATAAAGAAGCTTATCTTGAAAAATTACAAGCTGTTAAGGGAAATAAGAAGTTGACGATCATACCGGAGATTACGGAAGTGACAAAACAAGGAGATGGATGTGAAGTTTCTGGAAAACGAATCATTGCACAGAAGCAGGATGGACTTTATGCGGTAGTTTATCATCCAATTGGAGGGCTTCCGCCAGTGACAAAGTTTGCGGAACTGTATGATGTTGTGAAAGATATGGATCAGGTTGAAATTCGGATTGCTCCGGATGAAACAATCTATGTGATTAATCTGACTGGAGGGGAAGCAAAAAAAGTAGAAGCAATTACAGAGGATGGTGCACAGAATCTCTTTGAAACATCTGTATCCTGTATTGGAAGTACAATCTGTCAAGTGGGGCTGCGTGATTCCCAGGGAACCCTGGCTTCTATTATTGATGAAGTGAGAAAGCATGATTTTGCAGATGGAGTGTTGCCAAGGATCCATATCTCCGGATGTACTTCTTCTTGTGGAACACATCAGATTGGAAAGCTTGGATTCCATGGTGGAGCAAAGAGAGTGGATAATGTCGCAGAACCTGCATTTACCTTCCATGTAAACGGATGTGATGTAGAGGGAAGAGAGTGTTTTGGAGAACAGTGGGGCATGATGCTCCAGAAAGAGATGCCGGCATTTTTTGTAGAGCTGGGAGAAGCTGTTCAGGCAGAAAATAAGACATATGATGAATGGTTTGAAGAAAATCCGGAGAAACTCAGAAACATAGCAGAGAAATATTTGTATTAATTCAGAAAGGCAAAAGAGGAGAGAATGAAATGTTCTCTCCTTCTTTATTTATGAAGTGAGGAGGAGAAAAAGGGACCATCCATAAAAGAAACCATTAATTGTGCCATCTCTTCAGGGGATTCTTTTTGTCCATTTCCAATCCATTGAAGCAAAGTGGAAAAAAGTCCGCCTGCGTGATAATACAGGTAATATGCAGCAGGAGAACATGAGAAATTCCCATCCGGGGAATCAAAGAATTCTGGATAGAGCAGAGCTACATTTGTAATGAATGTATTCAGTGTAAGATCCAGAAGATTTGCTTTTTTCAGACTGAGTACCAATTTAGAACGTTTTTGGAAAAAGGGAAAAAATTGATAGACGAGTCGGTAAGGTGTCAGACTGGAATCCTGCCTGATCTTGTCTGTTAGTTCCTGGATGATTTTGCTGAATTGTTGTAGAAGGATATCTTCTTTGGAAGAATACAGGCGGTAATAAGTCATTCGTGAAACACCTGCTTTTTTCGTAATATCAGTTATAGTGATCTTATCATAATCCTGTTGTTCCATCAGCAGGATCAATGCGGTAAAGATACATTCTTTGACGAGTGTATGGTCCGTGGTTTTTTCATTTGTTTTCATAATCAGTCTCCTTGAAGATAGTTTCTGTTTTTGGGGTGAACAAATTGGATGTATTTGTAACATATGTTCTGCAGACCCTTGCAAAAAAAGTTTTATTACTTATATTAATTCATGTATTAATGTGTTACAAGTGTAACATATTGGCGCAGTTTTTTCCAGAAAAAAACCAGGAGGTAGCAGCATGTTACAGATTATTACCGATTCTGCATCGGATATTACATTAAAGCAGGCAGAGAATATGAAAATTCATATTGTTCCTTTGAGTATTCGTTTTCCGGATGGAGAGTGTCCGCAGGAAAAAGATGAAGATTTTCTTACGTTTTACAGGAGACTGCAGGAAGCGGAAGAGCTTCCGGTAACGAGTCAGCCGTCACCAGAGGCATATCTGACTTATTACCGGGAAGCAGAAAAGAATGGGGATGATGTTCTTGTTCTGACACTTTCCAGTGGACTTAGCGGTACTATTAATGCAGCAAAGATTGCAGAAGAGATTTGTGAATATGACAGAGTTTTTGTTGTGGATACCAGACAGGCAATTTTATCTCAGAGAATAGTCGTAGAATATGCTGTGAAACTAAGAGATGAAGGTTTGAAAACGGAAGAAATTGTTGAGAATATAGAAGAATTACGGGACAGAGTGGTAGTCTGTGGGGTAGTAGATACATTGACGTATTTGAAAAAAGGTGGAAGAATCCCGAAGAGTCTGGCGGTACTTGGAAACGCGCTGCAGATTAAACCGGTCATTATTTTAGAAGATAAGATTTTAAAGACAATTGGAAAGGTAAGAGGAAGAAAGGCTGGAAAGAAATGTCTGCATCAGAAGTTTGAAGAGAGCGAAAACGATGTGGATTTTCAGATTTATTTTGGCTACACTTCTGATAAAGAAATTGTGGAGGAGTTCATGCAGGAAACGATAGAAAAGTACGGTTTAGAGGCAGGAAGAACAAAGATGTATCCTGTTGGAGGTGTGATTGGAACACATGTTGGCACAGACTGTATAGCAGTTGCATATGTGAAAAAGTCATCCGAAAAATAAAAAAGAAAAGGAGGAAGGATACTCAGATGTCTAAGGCAAGTGAACAGATAAAACATTATTATAATGAGGGTGGGGCAGATATTTCGACAGTTCACAGAGAGATTATTGAGAAAGAGGGGCTGTATTTTAAAGATATAGACGGAACTGGTGAAGTGTCAGTTATAAATGACTGGAGAAAGTCTCCGAAAGAACGTGCTGAAGCGTATGTTAAGGTGTTGTCAGCAGAAGAGAAAATCGGCCAGATCTTTATTTCAGACTGGAGAATGGGAAAATATCCGACGCCAAAAAATCCGGGACAGCCAGAAGAAGAAAAAGAAATGATACTGGATGAATCGGGAACCCTGGATGAAGGTGAATTTCACGGAAGAACCATTTTTGGGGAACAGCATCTGCCGGGAACCAGCGTACTGATCAAGGAATGGTTTGCAAGACATCTGATCCTTCGTGCGAATCCGACAGCAATGGAAATGGAACCTTACGGATTTGCATTCAATAAACCGTTTATTGATGAACTGTTAAGAAATCAGATGGGTTTTGAAGGATATATTAATTCTGATACCGGAATCATTCATAATATGTGCTGGGGAGTAGAGATGCTCGATCAGCCTGAGAGAATTGCTTTTGCAGTAAATCATGCGGGGGTAGATCTGATCAGCGGACTTTTTGATAATGAGTATGGAAGAGAAGCATATCAGCGTGGAAAAAATGATTATTATGATTCTCATAGAGTGCCGGACGGATTTTCAAAAGAAGATCTGGTGCTTACAGATGAAGCTTTAGACAGGGCAGTTTTCAGAACGTTGAAAGAGATGTTTGAGATGGGAATGTTCGATGATCCCTATCGTGATCCAAAGAAAGCATCTGAAATGGCAGCATGTGAGCAGGATTGGGAAAATGCGATGGAAGCACATCGAAAGAGCGTGACTCTCTTAAAAAATAACGGAATTCTTCCATTGTCACAAGAAAAACTGGAAGGAAAGAGAATCTACGCTGAAGCATTTCATAAACAGGTGGAGATATCTGAAAAAAATACAAAGGCTTTGAGAGAGTCTCTAAAAAACAAGAATCTGACTGATGATGTGTCCCAGGCAGATGTGGCAATTCTGATGATTACGCCATCTTCTGGAGAATATTTTAACGCAACTCCTGGATATCTGGAACTGGATATCTGTGAGGGAAAAGAAGTATGCAATGTAGATGAAGAAGGCCGTCCAACAGAAGAGACACATAAAGAGACAACATTGTCGGGTGCAGGACGGATTTCTGAAATTGCAGATGTAATCCATAAGAATGGAGGAAAGGTCATCGCTAATGTAAACTTTACACTTGCGTGGGAACTTGGAAATGTGGAACCATATGTGGATGCTTTGACGGCAGGTTATGATACTTATCCATCTGCAGTACTGGATGTGATTTTTGGCAGCTTCTGTCCGGTTGGAAAGCTTCCGGTGACATTGCCGAGAAATGATAAAGTGTTAGCAGTGAATGCAGAAGGAAAGTGTGTCAGTCCGAATGATGTTCCGGGATATGACAAAGATCAGTATATTCCGGATGAATTAAAAGATGAAAACGGAAAAGCGTACGCTTATCGGGATCAGGCCGGAAATTATTATGAATTTGGATTTGGACTTTCTTATTAAGAAAAACACAAGCCGCTATTGCAGATGCAATCGTGGCTTGTGTTTTTAACTATCTGTTGTTCTTTAACCATTCTGTCGCACAATGTGCCAGGCAGCTTGCGCCGATCGGGCATACAGCTTCATTGAACTGAACTTTGGGGTTATGTGCAGGGTGAACACCTCTTTCATCCAGGTATCCTGCAGAAAGATACATGAATGTACTTGGTACTTTTTCTGCTATGGTTGCGAAATCTTCGGATGCACTTGCAGAGATTCCTGGATATGGTGATGCACCAGGAATATCCAATTCTTTCATATATCCAACGATTTCTTCTGTAAGCGCCGGATCGCAGATCAAAGGTGGGACTTCTGAAATCATTTCGATTTTTACAGAACCGCCGTATGTTTTTGCGGTCATTTCTGCAACTTCTTTCATTCTGCGGACCAGCAGTTCCCTATTAGTTTTGTCGTTGGAACGGATGGTGCCTTCCAGAACTGCAGAATCCGGGATGATATTTGCGGCGGTTCCTGCATGAAATTTACCGACAGTCATAACACAAGCCTTTGATGGATCAGCCTCTCTTGCAATCAAAGCTTCCAGAGCAAGGTAAATGTGCACTGCAATATTGACTGGATCGATCGAATTCTGAGGATACGCTCCGTGAGCTCCACGTCCGGTTACGGTAATTTTAAAACCGTCCACAGAAAACATCATGGTTCCAGTGCTGTTATACATATAAAGACCTACAGGCATCTTCCCGGGTGATACATGATATGCGAGAGCAGCATCTACCGGTGGATTTTCAAGAATGCCATTTTTAATCATGTCTTTACTTCCTTCAAAGGTTTCTTCAGCAGGCTGAAACATAAATTTCACAGTGCCTTTCAGTTCAGCCTCGTTTTCTTTTAACATTCTGGCGGCGGTAAGAAGCATCGCGGCGTGGAAATCATGTCCGCATGCGTGAGCTGCACCAGTCGGGCAGGCAAATGATTCCCCGCTTTCCTCGGTCATTGGCAGGGCATCCATATCGGCACGCAGTAAGATTACTTTTCCGCCATGGCCTACCGTCGCGGTGACTCCATGTCCACATTCTTTTGGCTCTAATCCATACTCGCTTAATTTTTTCATAACATATGCCTGAGCTTTTGGCATATTTAGGCCAACCTCGGCATTCTGATGAAAATAACGGCGATTCGTGATAGTATCTTCATTGAGCTCAAGAGCTCGTTCATAATAGTTCATATTGCTTCCTCCCGTTTTTCTGTTTTTGAAAATCATTTTCGTGTATTTTTCTTAAAAGATACTATACACAAAGCAAATATGTAAATCAAGGAGCATCTCAGGAAAATGTTGAAAAAAAAGAATATCTTTTTTTGGCTTTGTTACAAAGATATGGTAAAATGGGATTAATAAAAGATGAGAATCATCTTACTCTTTATATATCAGTAATGAGTGCTGATAAATATATAAAAGAAACGAGGGATAAAAATGGCTAAAGAAATAGTAGCAATGCTTCTGGCGGGCGGGCAAGGATCAAGACTCTATGCGTTGACCCAGAATCTGGCAAAACCGGCGGTTCCTTTTGGCGGAAAATATCGTATTATTGATTTTCCACTGTCAAACTGTGTGAATTCAGGAATTGATACGGTCGGAATTTTAACACAGTATCAGCCACTGGTACTGAACGAATATATTGGAAACGGACAGCCGTGGGATCTTGACCGCTTAAATGGCGGAGTACATGTTCTTCCGCCATATCAGAAGGCAACAGGTTCCGATTGGTTTAAGGGAACCGCAAATGCAATTTATCAGCATATTTCCTTTATTGACCGTTATGATCCGGAATATGTGATCATTTTGTCAGGAGATCAGATCTGTAAACAGGATTACAGTGAATTTCTGGCATTCCACAAAGCAAAAGGAGCAGATTTCAGTGTGGCTGTCATGGAGGTTCCATGGGATGAGGCATCCCGTTTCGGTCTGATGGTTACAGATGCAAACAGTAAGATTACGGAATTCCAGGAGAAGCCGAAGAATCCGAAATCCAATCTGGCCTCCATGGGGAATTATATTTTTAAATGGGATATTTTAAGACAATATCTGATTGAAGATGAAGCAGATCCAGAATCTGAAAACGATTTTGGTAAAAATATTATTCCAAATCTGTTAAAAGACGGCCGTGATATGTATGCATTCCGCTTTGATGGATACTGGAAAGATGTAGGAACGATTCCATCACTTTGGGAAGCAAATATGGAAGTATTGGATCCGGAACACAGTGGTATCGATCTATTTGATGAGAACTGGAAGATCTATAGCAGAAACAGTGGTATGACAGGTCATAAAATCGGTGCAAATGCATTCGTTGAAAATTCTATGATTACAGATGGATGCCGTGTAAATGGGGATGTGAAAAACTCGATCTTATTTGCTGGTGTAAAGGTAGAACCAGGAGCGGTTGTAGAAGAAGCGGTTGTTATGGGAGGCACCACCATTAAAGCCGGTGCTGTTGTTAAACATTGTATCGTTGCAGAAAATGTGATCATTGGAGAATATGCAGTAGTTGGCGCTATGCCGGAAGGGGATGCGGCAGGAGTTGCAACGGTAGGACCAGGTGTTGTGATCGGCGACCATGCGAAGATTGGACCAAATGCGATGATCCGTAATAATGTAGAAGGTGGTGAAGTAGTATGTTAAGTAATAATACAAGTGCATTAGGAATCATTTTCCCAAATACATATGATTCCATCATTCCCGAACTGACGAATGTACGTCTGATGGCTTCCATTCCCTTTGCAAGTCGTTATCGTATGATTGACTTTATGTTGTCCAGTATGGCATCCAGTGACGTAAATAATATCTCCCTTCTGGTAAATAAAAACTACCTCTCACTCATGGACCACCTCGGATCCGGACGTGAATGGGATCTGGTTCGTAAAAATGGAGGATTACATCTTTTTCCACCGAATGTAGAGAGAACATCGACTGTATATACGGGACGTGTATCTGCAATCGCGGGTATTCTTGATTTTCTCCGTGGTCAGAAAGAAAAATATGTTGTTATGGCAGATTCGAATATTGCTGTTAATTTTGATTTTAAAGCACTGATCCAGGCGCATATTGAAAGTGGAGCTGATGTGACGGCTGTATATAATGAACAGGAGATCCCGGAAGGATATCTCCGTATGAGAAATGAACAGGGATTCTATTATTGCTATGGTGTTGATGACGGACGCGTGAAAAGAATCCATGTAAATTCCAAAGAACCAGGTATTCAGAATCTTAGTATGAATATTTTTGCTGTGGAACGTGAGCTTTTAATCAAACTAATTAATGACGCGTTTGTATGCGGTCTCAGATACTGGGAAAGAGATGTGCTTTTGAACCAGCTTGATACCTTGGATATCCAGGCATATAAGTATGACGGTTATGTTGCACGTATCACGGGCGTGAAGGACTATTTCGATGAGAATATGAAGCTTCTTGATGATGCAAATCTAGATGCATTATTCAGTGGAAATTCTATCTATACGAAGATCCGGGATGATAATCCAACCAGATATGTTGCGGGGGCAAAGGCTGTAAATACAATGGCAGCAGATGGCTGTGTAATAGAAGGTGAAGTGGAAAACAGTGTACTCTTCAGAGGAGTGAAGGTTGGAAAAGGTGCGAAGGTCAAGAACTGTATCTTAATGCAGGATACAGTGATCGAGGCGGGAGCAAATGTCGAAAATCTGATTACCGATAAAGAAGTAAGAGTAACCGAAGGAAAAGAAGTAAAAGGTACCGATATTTATCCTGTTTACATTGCAAAACGGCATACCGTATAGTAAGTAACACGAGAGAAAGGAAGTGCGGATATTTGTTCTGTACTTCCTTTTTGAGGCTGGCACCATATCATATTGCATCTCAAAAGAAAAGTACAGAACAAACATTCGATTGTTCTGTACTTTTGTTTTATGTTCTGATATAATGGCAACAGAAAATGCAGATAATAGATTCATAGGAGGACTTCATGGATCATTTTGAATTAGTATCAGAATATGCCCCGACCGGTGATCAGCCGCAGGCGATCGAGCAGTTAGTAAAGGGCTTCAAGGAAGGCAACCAGTGTCAGACCCTTCTCGGTGTTACCGGTTCAGGTAAGACCTTCACGATGGCTAATGTCATCCAACAAATAAATAAACCAACATTGATTATTGCACATAATAAGACTCTCGCAGCGCAGTTATA
>JALEKG010000094.1 GCA_022769185.1 Dorea sp.
TGATACACGGATTGACCATCGCAGTTTTTCCGATCAGGGCATTACTGAGCAGCCGACAATCCACGAAGGCTATATTGCAAGAGATATGGAAAAGAAAGGCATGATTTCTGACCGATGCGAACTGAATCGACAAATCCGTTCAGATAACCGTCTGCTTGGAGAATTGAAAAATCAGGTCGCAAAACTGACAAAATCTATCAAAGAGAGCATCCCTGCAATCGCCGAAGCACTGGAAAATATCCGTGGTGCCATGATCATCTTCCAATACCAGATACTCCATAACGAAATGCAGACTGCTTCCACTAAAGAGTGGATAAAAATGACAAAACCCGTGATAGAAAAATACAAAGCCATCAAACAGGAGATCCACAAAAAGCAGGAAGAACGGAAAATATTGAAAACCCAAAAGCAGAAACTTAGCATCTTAAATCCTTTACAGCATTATCAGCTGAACCAGCAGATTACCACATTAACCGAGGATATCGAAGAACTCAAGTCAAAAAAGAATTTCCTTATGGGAGAAATCTACTGCCATAATGGCACAGAAATGAAAAATACAGAATCTACTCTAAAGCAACAGTCCGCCTTTCTGGAAAAACTGGCTACACAACGTCAGTCACTGAATGAACAACTGGGAAAAAACCTCAAAAAATTCATAAACCTGAAATTTTCTGTAGCCTCTGAAAAATCCGAAGAATTACTTGATGCTAGAATGTCTTTCCGTGACATTGTCCGTGATCGGATTGTTTCCAGACTGCGTGACGTTTATGGAAAGAAATTTGAGTACGACAGATTGAACGATGCCTCTGATTACATTGATGGCTGTATACAGGAAGATCCCTATCTTTTCCGGGAACGTGCCCGGCAGAAAGCCTGGGAACAGGATCGAATGCATCATCAATCTCGTAAACCACAAAAGAAACATCGAGATTTTGAACTTTAAAAATGTAAAATACAAAAGCTGAACAAGCCAGTAAATATCTGTACCTGTTCAGCTTCTTTTGTTATCTGTAAATCAATTCAGCCAACACAACCTCTTCCGCAGCATTCCGGATATTATTTACTGCTCCAACCCACGCCATCTGGTCACGAGCTTTTAACTCTTCTGTAATTCCTTTCTTATCCATCATCTGTTGCACCAGAGCTTCCATTCGTTCCTGTGCCTCATCATCCACCTTGTTCAGATGTGCTGTCAGACTGTCTTCCAGCATATACAGCGAATACATTGCCGGACGATGCTCTTTCAGATATGTTCTTCGCAGCATTCCATATTTCCCATAATGCGGTTCTTCATCTGTACTGACGAGATTTGGATAATAAATTCCATCTGCTCCCAATGTGTAGGTTCCACCCATCTTTTCAAATGTGCTTTTCATGTGCCATTCCTCCTTGAAATCGGCGATGTCTTATCTCAGATCATCGCAAAATATTTCAGGGCAGCCTTGATAGCTTCTTCTTTCTCTTTCGGGCATTGCGGAACTCTTGCATTTTCTGATTTTGGAAGATTATAGTTCTCTCCCACTTCGATTCCACATTTCCGTTTTATTTGAGAAATATATAAATTTGAAACCTTCAAACCAAATTCTTTCAGCACATAATCCTTGATTTCCTGATAGGTAGCCTTTAACTCAGCACTGGTTGCATCCAGTTCATCCAAGTCCAGGTCGATCTCTATCGTGTCATCGGGCTTTTGTTGGGACAAGAGAACAACCGTCTCAACGTGCACGGTATGCGGGAACTGATCCACGGCCCTCACTCTCTGAATCTCATACCCGTTCCCTCGCAGGAATTTCACGTCTCTCGCCAAGGTCGCGGAGTCGCAGCTGACATACACGATTTTCTCCGGCTGCATATCTACCATCGTCCGAAGCAATGATTCCTCGCATCCCTTCCTTGGCGGATCTACCACGATCACATCTGCATGGGCGGTCTCTCCGCCATGTTCTCTCGCATATTCTTTATAATATCCCGGCAGTACTTCTTCTGCTTTTCCTACATAGAATTCGGCATTTTGGATTCCGTTGATCTTCGCATTATTTTTTGCATCTTCAATGGCCTGTGGCACGATTTCTACTCCATAGACCTGCTTTGCATTTTTTGCGAGGAACAAGGAGATGGTGCCGATTCCACAGTACAGGTCCCACACAGTTTCATTTCCGGTAAGTCCTGCGTATTCCAGTGCCAGGCCATAAAGTTTCTCGGTCTGGACCGGATTCACCTGATAAAAGGAAAGTGGAGAGATCTGATACTTCACGTCTCCGATGTAATCCGTAATATAGGTCTGACCCCACAATGGCTTAATCATATTTCCCATAATGACATTCGTCTTTTCTTTATTGATGCTGAGAGTGATACTGGTCATTCCGTCGATGGCAGCCAGCCTCTCTGTCAGGATCTCGCTGTGTGGAAGCTTGTTCCCGTTGATTACAAGGCATACCATAATCTCCTTTGTGGTAAATCCATATCGTATCAGTACGTGACGGACCAACCCTTTATGACGTTCCTCATCATATGCGGGAATCTGATATTCCTCCATGAATTTCAGGATGCAGGTCAGGATCTCTTCATTCACTTCTACCCCCAGCGCACAGTCTGTATTTGGAATAATACTGTGTGTCCGTCCGGCGTAGAAGCCTGCGATTACATTTCCGTCTTTGTCGGTTCCAATGGGAAATTGTGCTTTATTCCGGTAATGAAATGGCTGTTCCTGTCCTTCTGACGGCTCCATGCCTGTGATTGGCTCCATAGTCTGTGCAAGTAATTCTTCCGGCACTTCTCCGATCCGGATCAGATTGCCTCTGACTTTCTCTTCCTTGAATTTTAGCTGTCTGTCATATTTCATCTCCTGGATCTGACAGCCCCCGCATTTTCTCGCCATTGGACAAACAGGTGTCTCCATGCGGTCTTCGGACGGAGTAAGAATCTTCATCAATCTGGCATATCCGTAATTTTTCTTGGCTTTCATAATTTTAGCTTCTACTACATCGCCAATGATGGCATCTTTGATAAATAGAGTATATCCATCTACTTTACCGATTCCCTCTCCATTGACTCCGATGTCTTCAATTGTAACTGTAACCATCTCATTTTTCTGCATATCCATACTCCTAACCATTTAGGACGTAATACCTTTTACAAAGCATTACGTCCTGATATTCTACATCTAATATAGCCTCCGACGACCTCGATCGGAATCACTGTTCTAATCCCTCTTTTATATGACCGTCTTTCTTAAATTTGACTCAAATAACCGGTTATATCCCAGCCAGTCATTCGTCTTTTTATCTTTAAAGATCTCTGTCAGTGTCTGCATTTTAGCGTCTGTGCAGTCTGCGAAATTCAGTGCCACCGCTTCCGCAAGCGCCGGTTTCTTCGGAGATCCATACTCCAGTTCCCCATGATGTGCTACGATACAGTGCTTTAACTCGTTCGCAAGCTTCTCCGGGAATCCGGGAATGGTTCTTACGGCTTCTCCTACCATCTCCACGCCGATCACAATGTGTCCGAGAAGCTGGCCTTCATCTGTATAATCATTTTCCGGGAAGGAGGATAACTCCTTTGTCTTTCCGATGTCATGGCAGATGGCAGCAGCATATAAAAGATCCCTGTTCAGAATTGGATAGGCTCCCACCATATATTCACAGAATTTTACTACACTTAATGTATGCTCCAGAAGTCCTCCGGCGAATCCATGATGGACTGTTTTTGCTGCGGAATGCCCCTTGAATCTTTTGATAAATGCTTCATCGTGTACAAAATAATATTCTACCACCTGACGCAGATACGGATTCTTAATCTGCTTTACATATCCCATTAATTCCTGATACATGCCATCGGTACTTTTTTCTGTCGTCGGCATATAATCAGCCGGTACATATTCCCCCTCCTGCACTTTGCGGATCTGCCGGATGTTCAGCTGCAAATTATTATTGTAGCTGGTCACTTCTCCAAAGACTTCTATAAAATCCATCTCATCATAATCTGCAATTCCTCCGGAATTCGGATCCCAGACTTTTCCATCCAGTGTTCCTGTCTTATCCTGAAGGATCAGGTTATCGTATGGTTTTCCATTTCTAGTTTCTGCGGAACGTTTCCCTTTGCACAGGTATACATTCCTGATTGTCTCCCCTTCATGCAGGGTATTGATGTATCTCATATATCTGCCTCTTTCCAATTTATTCGTTACTTCCAATCGTGACATTGAACTCAATATCCACGTAACCGCCTGCCCCCTGGCGCTGTCCTTTCAGCTTGATCTTATTACCACTCTTTTCTTCCAGAAGTGCTGAATGGTAAGCAGAAAGCGTTGTAACACTTGTATCTCCGATACTCGTAATCACATCTCCGCTCTGAATTCCTGCTGCCATTGCCGGCGAATCCGGTTCTACTTCCCGGACATAGACGCCTTTTGGAATTCCCTGCGCTTCAATATCATCTGTGATATCAAGTCCCCGGATTCCAATATACGGAACAGCCTGTCCATTAGACAGACATTCGATAATGCTCTTCAGATCAGAGATTCCATATCCGGTAACCAGATTCATACTGTCTCCTTCGGAGATACTCTGATCGATCAGTCCTATGACTTCTCCGTTCAAATTCACGATCACACCTGTTCCATTTTCGGCTGCTGCAATATCTGTACAGACCAGGTGATACCGTCCATCTGCATTATCAACCGTATTTTTATTCGAGGACATAATGCCAAATCCCATAGAAGCGGTATATCCAAAGGATTTACCAAGTACAATGACTGTTTCTCCTTTTTTGGCTGTCGAAGAACTCCCAAGCGTCGCCGTCTTGATCTGAGTCCATGTTGATTCTGGAATCTCGGACCGGCTGACCGCATAGATTCCAAATCCAAGACTTGCATCCTGCTTCTTCATGGTTGCCGGACAAACTGCTCCGTCCGGGAAAATCACATGAATTTCCTTTCCATCCTTTGAGACAGAATTCTTTCCAAATATCAGGAGCTCTCTTCCATTATCAGCCACAATTAATCCGGATATACTGTTCGTATTATCATAAGATTCCGTCATCCATTCCTGGCCGCCGGTAACTCCTACCACTTCCACAACAGACTTTTCCGCTTCTGTTGCTATATTAGTCAGTGACTGTTGTATCTGGCGAAAGCTGTTCTCATCCAGCACCTGTTGTACCACAGGCTCTTCTGCCTCTTCTTCAGCCGTATCTTCATCCTCTTCTTCATCCGGTATAGTCACCGTCTGCGGATCTTTCTGGAATTTGCTCTCCATCCATGGTTTTACCGCACAAAAACTAAAACTGGCGACAATTCCGAAGATCAGGCCCAGCCCGACCGTACGCCAGATGTCATCTCTGATTTTTGATTTTCCTCCTGCTTCATCCTTTATGGTTTCCTGCATAAAAGAATATTCCAGCTGATCATCTTCCAATTGAACTTCATCCTGCCGGTTTTCATTCTGCAGCTTCTGCTCTTTCTCTGGACCAATTTTCTCATCCATAGACAATCAAACTCCTTTGTAATCCTTTTTATAGTATACCTTATAGGAAGCGAATGTTCAATATTTATCCTTTTCTTTATGAGGCAAATAAGGTAGAATAAGTCTAGGTGAAGAACATGAATAAAAAAACTTTAATAAAATTAGAATACAACAAAATAATTGAACTATTAACAGAGCAGGCCTCTTCGTTCGGTGGCAAGGAACGCTGTCGCCGTCTGAAACCAATGACAGAACTCTCCGAAATACAGACTGCCCAGGAACAGACTGCTGCCGCATTTACCAGAATTGTGAAGAAGGGAAGACCTTCTTTTGGCGGCTGCAATCCAGTCAATGATTCTTTAAGGCGTCTGGAAGTCGGTGCAGCACTGGGGAGCGGGGAACTTCTCCGCATCTGCCGTCTTCTGGAAACAGCCGGACGAGTGAAAACATATGGACGTCATGAAACTACAGAAGAGAACGAAGACTGCCTGGACTCTTTTTTCCGGCAATTAGAACCTCTGACGCTCTTAAGTACGGAGATTCGCCGGTGTATCATTGAAGAAGATGAGATCAGTGATGATTCCAGCAGTACACTGCGTCAGATCCGCCGTTCTATGTCACAGATTAACGATAAGGTACATTCCACCCTCTCTTCCATGGTAAATGGTTCTCTCCGCACCTATCTGCAGGATCCGATCATTACCATGCGCGGAGACCGATATTGTATCCCTGTCAAATCAGAATACAGAAGTCAGGTCCCCGGCCTGATCCACGACCAGTCTGCCACTGGTTCTACACTTTTTATTGAACCAATGGCCGTTGTTAAGCTGAATAATGATCTGAAGGAGCTCTATGCAAAAGAGCAGGAAGAGATCCAGATCATTCTTGCACGACTGAGTGCCGATGCAGCTGAATATACGGAATCCATCCGACTGGATTATCAGATTCTGACGGAGCTCGATTTCATCTTTTCCAGAGGATACCTGGCTCTTGACATGAATGCCTCCATGCCGGTCTTTAACACAGAAGGACGCATCCATATCCGTGAAGGACGCCATCCATTGTTAGATAAGAAGAAAGTCGTTCCGATTACCGTTACTCTGGGAGATACTTTTGACCTTCTGATCATTACCGGTCCAAACACTGGTGGAAAGACGGTTTCTCTGAAAACAGTCGGATTATTTACCTTAATGGGACAGGCCGGACTTCATATTCCTGCGTTAGACCGTTCAGAGCTTGCAGTATTCGAGGAAGTTTATGCGGATATCGGCGATGAACAGAGTATTGAGCAGAGTCTTAGTACTTTCTCTTCTCACCTGACAAATATTGTCTCTTTTCTGAAACATGTGAATGAGCACTCTCTGGTACTGTTTGACGAACTAGGTGCCGGAACAGATCCTACAGAAGGTGCTGCTCTTGCCATTGCTATTTTGAATCACCTGCATCAGAGAGGAATCCGGACGATGGCCACCACACATTACAGTGAACTGAAAGTCTACGCTCTGTCTACACCGGGTGTCGAAAATGCCTGCTGTGAGTTTGACGTAGAAACACTTCGCCCGACCTACCATCTTCTGATTGGAATTCCTGGAAAAAGTAATGCATTCGCTATTGCAGGAAAACTTGGGCTTCCAGATTATATTATTGAAGAGGCAAAGACACATCTGACCGAACAGGATGAATCTTTTGAAGATCTGCTTACAGATCTTGAGGCCAGCAAACGGACTATCCAGAAGGAGCAGGAAGAGATCTCTGCTTATAAGCGTGAGCTTGCGCGCCTGGAAGAAGAGACCCGTAAGAAAAGAGAAAAATTGGAAGAACAGAAGGAACGTATTCTGCGCGAGGCCAATGAAAAAGCACATGCCATCCTGGCTGACGCCAAGGAAACTGCTGATGAAACTATGCGTAATTTCCATAAATTTGGCAAAGAAAACATCTCCGCTGCCGAGATGGAAAAAGAACGGGAGCGTTTGCGCAAAAAAATGGAAGCAACCCGCTCCAGTCTTCAGATGGAGACTGCAAAGCCAAAGAAACAGCATAAGGCCAGTGATTTTAAGCCTGGAGAATCTGTCAAAGTGCTAAGCATGAATCTGACCGGAACTGTAACTTCCCTTCCTGACGCAAAAGGGAATCTCACAGTTCAGATGGGGATTCTTCGCTCTCAGGTGCATATTTCCGATCTGGAGATCATAGAAGAAAAGCCTGCTTATTCTGCAGTCAAAACCCGTCAGACTGGAAAAGGCAAAGTAAAGATGAGTAAATCCCTCTCTGTAAGCCCTGAGATCAATCTTCTCGGGAAAACGGTGGATGAGGCCATTGCAGAACTGGATAAATATCTGGATGATGCCTACCTTGCTCATCTGTCTTCTGTCCGGATCGTACACGGAAAGGGTACCGGGGCATTACGTTCCGGCATTCATCAGTATCTGAGACGTCAGAAACATGTCAAGTCCTTCCGGCTTGGCGCATTCGGAGAAGGCGATTCCGGAGTAACGATCGCAGAAATCAAATAAAATTAAGCCAACTCTTGAGGAGGAGTAAAATGACAAATAAACAAAAAATATTAATTGTAGATGACGATGAAAATATTGCGGAACTGGTATCACTGTATCTTACAAAAGAATGCTTTGATACTATGATGGTACATGACGGCGAAAAAGCTCTGATTGCCTATGACAGCTATCAGCCAAACCTGATTCTTCTGGATCTGATGCTTCCCGGCATCGATGGTTATCAGGTGTGCCGCGAGATCCGCACACGTTCCAATGTACCGATCATCATGCTGTCCGCCAAAGGCGAAGTCTTTGATAAAGTACTTGGCCTGGAGCTTGGCGCAGATGACTATATTATGAAACCTTTTGATTCCAAAGAACTCGTCGCTCGTGTAAAAGCAGTTCTCCGCCGTTACCAGGCGATTCCAAAGCCAGAGTCCGAAAAAGAAGGTCATGGGAAATGTGTTGAATATCCGGGAATCGTTATCAACCTGACCAATTATTCTGTTATGGTAGATGGTGTGACTGTTGATATGCCGCCAAAAGAACTGGAGCTTCTTTATTTCCTGGCTTCCTCTCCCAATCAGGTATTCACAAGAGAACAGCTGTTAGACCAGATCTGGGGATATGAGTATATCGGAGACACCCGGACGGTAGACGTTCACATTAAGCGTTTGCGTGAAAAGATCAAAGACCACCCGGCATGGAGTCTGAGCACCGTCTGGGGCATTGGCTATAAATTCGAAGTAAAATAAAATTCTGTTCGCACTCATAACGAAACAAGAGCAAAGAAGGGACAATTATGCGCAGTACGTTATATCCTAAATTTATCCTGGTCTATCTGGTATTCGGATTTTTGAGTATCTTTACCGTAGCTACACTGACAGATAATCTGATCCGTAGTCCTCTGGAAACACAGACTGCCTCTGATATGTACCGGGAAGCCACCCTTGTGGCAAATGATTATCTTCCCCGGTATTTTTCCGGGGATATTACTTCCGGCGACATTCGTCTGCAATTATCCGGAATAGAGACACAGCTGAATGCTGCTGTCTGGTTTGTAGATAAAGACGGACAGATCATCTCTTCTGCCCAGTCAGAAGGTTACCCGATTGCTCCTTCTCAGGTCAAGGATTTTGACCCTGCGGAAAGTGGAAGCGCTAAATCCCAGACCGGAGATTACCACGGATATTTCGATGAAGAGGTCATCACTGTAACTGCCCCAGTGGTCTATGGTTATTCTCCAAAAGGCTATCTGATCATTCATAAATATGTCTCTGATCTGAATAGTCTGCGGGACATCATGATACATGCGGCTTTCATTACACTGGTGATCGTCTATGCCTTATCTTTCATTATTCTTCTTGCTTTTCATTTCTTCGTATACCGGCCGCTTCATATCATTACCGAAGCAGCGACCCAGTATGCGACAGGCAACCTGGATTATGAAATTCCGGTTAAAACTGAGGATGAGATGGGATATCTGTCTGCCTCTCTGAATTATATGTCTTCTCAACTGAAAGATATGGAAGACTATCAGAAAAAATTTGTAGCAAACGTTTCCCATGATTTCCGTTCACCGCTGACTTCCATCAAGGGTTATGTAGAAGCTATGGCAGACGGAACCATTCCTCCGGAACTGCACGAAAAATATCTGAATATTATTTTATTTGAAACAGAACGATTGACAGATCTGACACATGATCTTCTGACGCTGAACGAGTTTGATACCAAGAACCTTCTTCTGAATAAGAAAGCATTCGATATTCATGAAGTCATCAAACAGGTTGCAGCTTCTTTTGAAGGTGTATGCACGCAGAAAAAGATTTCTATCGAACTGATCTTTGCAACAAAACGGCTGCATGTCATGGCAGACCAGCGTAAAATCGAGCAGGTATTATACAATCTTCTCGATAATGCGATTAAATTCAGTGATACCAATTCTATTATCACAATTGAAACAACAGAACGTGGCGAGAAAGTTTATACTTCTGTAAAAGATAACGGGATCGGAATTCCAAGAAATGCTCTGAACAAAATCTGGGAACGTTTCTATAAAACGGACCTTTCCCGCGGAAAAGATAAAAAAGGAACAGGGCTCGGACTTTCTATTGTAAAAGAAATCATCCAAGCCCATGGAGAAAATATTAATGTTGTAAGTACAGAAGGCGTCGGAACAGAGTTTATCTTCTCTCTCCCCAAGACTTCCTAGACTTTAATACAGGATCTTCTGGATAGGTTCCTCTTCCAGTCCTTCCTGTGTGACCCAGGTATATCCGGTATTCACGACTGCCTCATTCCCCATATTCAGCGCAGCTCTTGCCGCAGCTACTACCGTTGCATAGCCCATTCCAAACGGATTCTGGGCTATCAGACCGGTCACTTTTCCATCAGACAATGCCTGTACCTCTTTCTCACTGGCGTCAAATCCCACTACTTTTACAGTATTCATCGCATTTCTTTCCAATCCATCCAGCGCAAGAAGCAGAGAGCCTTCATTGGTCGCCAGGCATCCCTTGATATTCGGATGTTTCGCAAGAATATAATCAATCACTTGTTCTTCCGTGATACTTTCCGGAGTTACTTTTTCTCTTTCTGCTCCATCAGCAGCATCTTCTCCAGTCTCTTCTTTGTCAATCTGATAAGTGCCTGCATTTATCTCATCCGCAACTATTTTCTGCATCTCTTCCAACTGATCCATATGATAAACATTTACAATTGATATATTCGGATGATTTGTCTGTATCTCTTCCGTAATTCCCTTCTCACGAAGCAACGCTGCTTTTGACTTGGAATCCTGAACAAAAAGAATGATTTCCCCTTCATCTCCGATCTCTTCCGCTAATTTTACTGCAGCCTCCTTAGCGGCCGCCTCGTTATCTGTTGAAACGGTTGCCATCACTCCCTGATAATCACTTCCGGAATCAAATGCCACGACCGGTATCTCGCTGTCTGTTGCCAGATCAAACTGAACTTCACATGCTTTTGCATCAGCAATAGCAATTCCTACTGCGATCGGATATCTTGCCAGCTCTTCATCCAGAATATTGACCTGTTCATCCACATCATCTGCTGTATCGGGTGCACTATATGTCACCTTTATCTTGTCTTTTCCTTCATATCCCAGCTGTTCATTAATGTCAGCCGCTGCCTGTAAAGCTCCTTTTTCCACCTCGTCCCAGTAATCATTACCCTTTGCTTTTCCGATGATAGAAATATAAGAACCCTTTTCCAGCTTCAGCCCATCTGCGTTACTGTATGCTGATGGCTGAATCAGATTTAGTTTCGCCTGATATTCTTTCTCTTCTTTTACTATATTCTGCTCTTTTTCAATCTTTTTTTCTTCTTCCGTTTTCTGCGGTTCCGCCTGACAGGCGCCGGCAAACATTGCAGCACTCAACAGGACCGCCAGCACTCTGATTCTTCTCTTCATTTTATGCATTCTCCTATATATCTCTAATTTTATATTCACTTTTTGATACTGACAAAGTACACTATACACCAAAACAGTGAAAAAATGTTGAAAAAATTCTTAAAATTTTTATAATAGACTTCCTTATTTCCATATGCACTTCTGCCTTTTCTGTATCTGCAAAAATGCATTCTCTCCCCTTGTATATTTTTCTGTTTTGTATTATCATGGGATTAGACTTAATTGGTTTTATGTCTATTTATACGAAAAAGGAGGGTACATACTATGGCACATGTAATTAGTGATGAATGTGTAAGCTGCGGTTCTTGCGAAGCTGAATGTCCAGTAGGAGCTATCTCTCAGGGAGCAGATCATTACGAAATCGATGCTGACGCTTGCGTAGATTGTGGCGCTTGTGCTGCTCAGTGTCCAACAGGAGCTATCTCTGAAGGCTAGTCATATGAGTAAAACGAACGAAAATACACTGCATAGTTTTCTGTGCAGTGTATTTTTTATACTACAGGAATCCAGTTCCTGCTTTGCAATCTATTTTTATTCTGCCGACGGGTTTTGACGTATTTCCCTTATCTGCCTGTGTTATGATACATTTGCCCAAAGGACAAGTATTGATAAGGGGGTATGGAGTATGGGTAACAATGCGCTGGAACAGCTCAAGCGGGAAACAAAAGATGATGCAAAGCTATATAACTGTATCAAAGAACTTTACGAACAGGGTGTCCCTTTCAATGAGCTGAAAGCACTGATCCCGGATATCCGCAGAACCAGAGAACAGCTGTATATCAAACGGATGCTGGAAAATAACAATGAAGTTCTGCTGTCTATGATCAGTAAAGAAATGTCTTTTCTACTGGATGCCAAAGAACGCCAGCAGGAAGAAGAGTTTAAAAAACTGGACCAGCTCATCCGCCAGCAGCAATCTTATCGAAAGTCTGCGGCAACAGCCAGTCCAGTAAAAAAACTAAAACATTTATTCCTGCCTGCTTAGGTTGGCGAACTTCGTATACTCGCCAAGCCAAGCCAGATTAACGGTCCCTACTGGACCGTTTCTTTGTTTTGCAATAATAATTTCAGCCTGTTTTTTAAATTCAGAATCTTTATTATAATACTCATCACGGTAGATAAACATTACCACATCGGCGTCCTGCTCAATTGCCCCTGATTCACGAAGGTCTGAAAGCATTGGCCTCTTATCCGGTCTGCTTTCTACCGCACGGCTCAACTGTGACAGCGCGATCACCGGAACATTCAACTCTCTTGCCAGTCCCTTCAGCGCCCGGGAGATCTCTGAGATTTCCTGCTGTCTGGACTCTGAGCTTTTTCCGACACTTCCGGTCATCAGCTGCAGGTAGTCGATGATAACAATGTCCAGTCCATGTTCCAGCTTATATTTCCGACATTTTGACCGAAGCTCTGAGATTGAGATACCTGGAGTGTCATCAATGATCAGCTTTGATTTTCCGATTACTCCGGCGCCCTCTATTAGCTTTTCCCAGTCGGAATCTTTCATATTACCCGTTCGAAGTGACTGGGCATCCACCTGTGATTCCAGAGAAAACAGACGATTTACCAGCTGTTCCTTGGACATCTCAAGGCTGAAGATCGCTACTGCCTTATTTTTCTTGAATGCGATATACTGGGCAATATTAAGAACGAACGCTGTCTTTCCCATGGAAGGTCTTGCCGCCACCAGAATCAGATCTGACGGCTGAAGTCCTGATAACTTATAATCCAGATCTATAAATCCTGTAGGAATTCCGGTTACCGTTCCCTTATTTTTAGATGCTTTCTCAATTCGATCCAGCGCATTCATAACAACCTGTCTGATTGGCACATAATCCCCCGTATTCCGCTTCTGAAGAAGTTCAAATACGGACTTTTCTGTTTTTTCCAGAATTGCCTCCAGCGGTTCTTTTCCGGCATAACAGGTATTTGCAATATCTTCATTCAGCCGGATCAGCTTACGCATCAGGGATTTTTCCGCTACGATCTCTGCATAATATTTGACATTTGCCGAAGTTGGAACGGCCGTTACCAGATCTTTTACAAATTCAAGACTTGCAATCTCTGCCGGGACATCCTTTTCTTTCAGTCTTTCCTGCAATGTGATCAGATCCACCGGTTTCCCTTCGTTAAACAGTTCCACCATAGAATCAAAGATCACACCATATGCGCTTTGATAAAAGTCGGCGCCGCTGACGATCTCTGACGCTGTGGTAATGGCATCCTTATCCATCAGCATGGCACCTACAACAGACTGTTCTGCTTCCACACTATGGGGCATGACCCTCTTAATCAGTGCCTCCTCCACGCCTTCTCTCCTCCTATGCTTCCTCTGTTACAATGACCTTCAGTTCCGCTGTTACCTTTGGATGAAGCTTAATCGGCACTGTATGCGTTCCAAGCGTCTTGATCGTCTCTTTTAATTGTACCTTTTTCTTATCAATTTCCAGATTCATCTGCGCTTTTACTTCTTCTGCAATTTCTTTGGAAGATACAGAGCCAAATGCTTTTCCGCCCTCTCCCATCTTGATTGCAACTTCAATCTTTCCTGCTTCTATCTTCTTTCCCAGTTCCTGAGCATCTTCATACTGCTGCTGGGCAATCTTATCATCGTTCGCTTTTTTCAGCTTCAGGTCATTCAAATTCTTTCCATTCGCTTCCAGACCCTTTTTTTTCTTTAAAATAAAGTTACGGGCATATCCGTCGCTTACCTCTACAATGTCACCTTTTTTTCCGAGGGATTTTACGTCTTCTGTCAATATTACTTTCATCCTAGATGTCTCCTTCTTCTATCATTTTATCAATTACTTCTTTCAGGCACGCAACCGCTTCCTCCATATCAGTATGGTTAAACTGTGCTCCAGACGCATTCATATGTCCGCCACCTCCCAATCGCTCCATAATAATCTGCACATTCACTTCATCAATGGAACGGGCACTGATATATATTCTGCCGTTATATATCGTCAGAACAAAAGATGCTTTCACTTCATTAATATCCAATAGTTCATTAGCTGCCTGTGCTCCGATAATGGTCGGACTTTCAATATGAAGATGTTCTCCTTTTGCAATTGCGAATCGATTGCGATACACTTCCGCACTGCTTATGATTTCTGCCTTCGCACGGTAAGATTCCATATCATCACGGAACAGTTTACGCACCAGTGTGATATCCGCCCCGCATCTTCTCAGGAATGCTGCCGCCTCAAAAGTGCGGACTCCTGTACGGTTCACAAAATTATTCGTATCGATCATGATTCCTGCATATAAACTGCTTGCCTCAATCTTCGGAATCTTAATTCCATCTACAATGTACTGCAGAACCTCAGATACCATCTCACATGCGGAAGACGCATATGGCTCAATATAGGAAAGTAATGCATTATCAATATTATCACTGCTCTGACGGTGATGATCAAGTACCACGATTGTCTTCGTCTTTCGGAGAAGTTCCTGGCATTCTGTCATCTGTGGACGGTTTGTATCGACAACTACTACCATGGAATTCTCATCTGCCATATCAATTGCCTGAGACGATGTCAGGAACAGTTCCTCCGGATAATCCGGATCATTTTCATACAGTTCATACAGCGGACGCAGAGATGCTGACACCTCATTAATCACAATATATGCCCTCTTTTCCAATGCTGCCGCTGCTCGATAGATTCCCATTGCGGCCCCAAACGCATCTACATCCGTCAGCTTATGCCCCATAACAAAGATCTTGTCTTTTACCGTAATAAACTCTCTTAATGCTTCTGCTTTTACTCTCGCTTTTACACGAGTGTTCTTGGAAGTCTGCTCCCGTTTTCCACCAAAATAGGTGACTCCACGACAGTCTTTGATTACCGCCTGGTCTCCTCCACGTGCCAGAGCAAGGTCTATCGCTACTCGAGCATAGTTATAACTCTGTGCATAAGATTCACTGCTGAGTCCAAGACCAATACTCAGAGTCGCCGGAATTCCGTTTCCGATATTTACATTTTTGACATCCTCAAGAAGAGAAAACTTATCTTCCTCCAGTCTCTTGAAATACGACTTCTTTATTACAATAAAATACTTGTCATTCTCCAGTTTCTTAACGATACCGTCAACCTTCGCAATATATTGATTGATCTTCCGGTCCACAAGAGCGATCAGAAGTGACTGACGGACTTCCTCCACACTGTCAATTACCTCATCGTAATTATCAATATAGATCAGACCTGCCACCAGTCTCTGCTCTTCATTTTCCTTCAGGACCTTATTCAGTCTTGTTACATCTTTCAGATATACAGCTATGAAGTATTCCTTTTCTTTTGGCATTTCCATCAGCTGTTCCGTATCACTGAACCCCTGTACCGATACTTTTCTGAGTTCTGCCTCATATTCTTTGTCTTCATAGTATACATCCATGATGACCTTTTCATTGTCTTTCTGTGGGAAAATACTCTTATTCAGCTCAGGAATATACTTGCTGATATAGGCTTCCCCCTTCGGTTTCCCACCAAGAATCGCTTCAAACTGGTCATTCATCCAGATTGCTTTGCCGTCATCCAAAAGGATTGCATATGGGACTGCCAGCTCCCGAAGCAGGGTATTCTGAATGATCCCATATTGGGCGGCAAACTCCACCAGATCTTTCATAATGATCGACTTACTGTAGAAATACAAGATTCCTATCATAATGATATAAATGATTACAAACACAAGCATCAAAAGCCCTGCATTTTTGTCGATCTTATAGATCCAGATATTCATTGCAACCAGGAGCAGTGCCATGATAGCCGGCCATTGAATATACATCTTCAACTGTCCTTTCAGCTTCAATCGCACCTTTTCCTTTTCTTGTTTTTTCTCCACCATACATTCGCCTCTATACTCTGGTTTCACATTACATCATGTTTCTATCTATGCATTTAGAAACATTATATCACCTTTTGATACAAAATAAAAGACAGGAAATACCCGACTTTCCCACAGCAGGTTTTCCTGTCTCTTTTTACTGTCTGATCAGCTGTTTTTCTCTTTCAGATCTTATTCATTATAGCCATTCGGATTCTGAGACTGCCATCTCCAGGTATCCTCACACATCTCTTCCAGTCCGCGTTCTGCCTTCCATCCCAGTACTTTTGCAGCTTTTGCGGGATCTGCATAACACATGTCAATATCCCCGGCTCTTCTTGGCTTGATCTCATAAGGGATCTCTTTTCCACAGGCTTTACTGAATGCTTTTACCATATCAAGTACGGAATATCCAACACCTGTTCCCAGATTGATTACATCAAGTCCCGGATTGGTAAAGATATAATTGATTGCTTTTACATGCCCGATTGCCAGGTCTACTACATGAATATAATCACGTACTCCTGTTCCATCCGGAGTATTATAGTCATCCCCAAATACACCCAGTTTTTCCAGCTTTCCAACTGCAACCTGAGAAATATACGGCATCAGATTGTTCGGAATTCCTTTTGGATCTTCTCCGATACGCCCACTCTTGTGCGCTCCGACCGGATTGAAATAACGAAGGAGAATGACATTCATTTCCGGATTCGCTTTCTGTACATCCGTCATGATCTGCTCCATCATAGATTTTGTCCAGCCATAAGGATTGGTGCACTGTCCTTTCGGGCATGCCTCTGTGATCGGAATCTCTTCCGGACTTCCATAAACAGTTGCGGAAGAACTGAATACAATATTTTTAACGCCAGTTTTCTTCATGACATCCATAAGAGTCAGAGTTCCAGTGATGTTATTGCGATAATATTCCAGTGGTTTACGCACAGATTCACCAACCGCTTTCAACGCCGCACAATGAATGACTGCATCAATTCCTTCCGCTTCAAACATCGCTGTTAAGGCTTCCTCATCCATCACATCGCCTTCATAAAAAGCGACACTCTTTCCGGTCAGTTCCTCCACTCGTTTCACAGACTCTTTTGAAGAATTGCAGAGATTATCATACACGACTACCTCATATCCTTCATTCAGAAGCTCTACTGCGGTATGACTTCCTATGTACCCTGCACCGCCTGTAATCAATATTTTTGCCATGATCTTACCTCCTAGCTGTTACTATACTTTTTAATGATCTCTTGCATAGTATACCACTTTTTCTCCATATCTTCAACCAACTTGAACTGTGTACGGCATCTGTCGAGATTGTGCCCTTCCCGGTGGATCTTAAAGTAAGTATCCCCCTGCAGATAGTCTGTCAGGAAACGCATTCCGCATTCATAGGTCATTGTTTTAGCCCCCATCGGCAACAGTTCGATTTCTTTTGCAGTAAGTTCTCCGCCACATCCCTCGATAAATCCTTTGGTATATAACTCAAACAGCTCCAAACTGCAAGATACCTTATCCAGATCTCTCTCATCCTCAGCGGCAGTGCTTGCACCAAACCGGATCGAATCTCCGAAATCATTCATTGCAAGTCCCGGCATTACCGTATCCAGATCAATGACACAGATTCCTTTTCCGGTCTTATCATCGATCATGATATTATTCAGTTTTGTATCATTATGCGTAACACGCAGCGGCAGTTCGCCTTTATCCAGAAGTTCTGAAAAATAATTTGCAACGTCCTCTCTCTCTAAAACGAACTGAATCTCTTTCTGGACATTCGCCGCTCTTCCCATCACGTCTTCTTCTACTGCCTTTTTAAATGTGGCAAATCTTGCTCTTGTATCATGAAATCCTTCAATAATCTCATGAAGTGTATCTGCCGGATAATCCGCAAGCAGACGCTGGAATTT
>JALEKG010000053.1 GCA_022769185.1 Dorea sp.
GGTCTTAACATATATTCATTATACGGGAATTTGTCTGTCGTCACATAACCTGCCGGAGCATCGATCAGCTGTGCGATACGATTTACCAATGTCGCGCAAGTGAGCTCTACGGTTGCAGGACGATTTACAATGCTGGTGGTATCCGGCTCGCCGTATAAAGTCCACTCATTCTTATCGAACTCTTCCGGAGCATATACCTTACCTACACATTCCGTTTCTAATGTAATTCCCTCTGCTGTCTCGGTAGTCACGATTGCACGCATTCCTGTTGCATCACCAGCTTTAATGGTAGCGCCCAAAGTCTTGGAATACAGATCCGTTTCCCAGGTACACGGAACACATTTCTGAGTCTGTGATGTGATCGTAAGTCCCAGCTTGCTTGCAAGCCAGCCATTCTGGTTCCACATATAAGATGGTACATATTCACCGCTTTCTACTTTTTCCTTAATCTCATCAGAAGACCATTTATTACAGGTTCCGATCTTCTCTTCAAATTCATCCAGTGGAAGTCCTGCTCCATGTCCCTCTGCCAGTGCAATTCCATAATCTTCTACATCATACCAGCTGCTGCCGACGATCTTTTTTACCTGGAAGGAAGATCCCATCAGATTAGTTACCATGGTTCCCCAGAATAAGTCGCAATATCCAACGCCCGTAAGAGTACATCCGCCCTCTTTCGCAAGTGCGTCTAATTTTGCAGTTAATGCCGGTGAAGAATTCCATGGATAAAGCGCCTCTTCACAAGTTGTAATAGCGTTTACTCCATGTTTTGCACAGATAGTAAAAATATCTTCCAGCTCTGCTACTGTACTGCGAGTTGCAATAATACATACATCTGGCTTCAATTCTCCGATGATCTTATCTGCATCTGCTGCCGGCGAAACACTGACACCAACCGCCGGGTATCCATTCCCGATAATTTCGCTGACATCTTTACCAAATACCGCTGGATTCATATCAAATGCAGCCAGCAGTTCACATCCCTTTTCCATCGCATACCGCATCAGCCATCGGCTCATTCTTCCACATCCATATTGAACATATTTCACTTTACGATCCATACAATTACCTCCTATAATATTATGAATTTTCCGTTCCTTTGTTATACTTTTATCATAGTGGTTGTTGTTGGTATAAGGTCAAGTATGTTTTATCAATTTTAGTATCTGATTAAAAGACGACAGGTATCTGGATCTTGCTGAAAATACGCCTTTTCTCCTCCTCTAACACTGGAAAATCAATAATGGCCTCACATAGATAATCCCCTGCGATCCGATACCCCATTTTATCGATGTAATCCAGCAGTTTTCCCGCATTTTCAGCCTCTTTTGTAAAATCACTGAAGCACATGCAGACATAGGTCGCCGCCGGGATTCGTTCACAATCCCCGATTTCACTGTGTTCATCCACGAACAGGAACACCTCATTGGAGGACAATTTCCTGCTTTCCAGGCTTCCCTTACGTACGATCGTTCCAATATTGCAGAAAAACGACAATGGAATATCGTGGCTGACCAGATGCTGTTTCAGCTGTCTTAACATGTATTCGTATCCGGTCTCATCCTGTTCAAAGAAATCCTGATTGCATCTGCAGCTATAGATCCAGCGCTGTGGCTGATATTCCAGAAATATCTGCCCATTTTTTGGCAGCACTTCGTACTTTTTATAATTATCCAATACCCTCTTCAAAGTATTTCTGACTCTGGTAAGCTGCTGTAGGCGGCTCTCCAGCTCTTCCTCCTGGACCTCCAGCTTCTTCCGAATTGCGTCTGCATCCTCATTTTCCAGCATATCCTTAATCTGCTTCAGCGTAAGCCCATACATCTTCATATTTTGAATCAGGTCAATCCGTGCAGACTGTAAGATGTGATAATAGCGGTAACCACTTTCCGGATCCACCTTCTGGGCTTTGAGCAGCCCTTCACGATCGTAAAGGCGCAGCGTCTGCTCGGAAATATGAGTTAATTGTGCCATCTGACCAATGGTAAGTCTCTGTAAATCCATAGTAAAACCTTATCCTTACTACAATGTTTTTCCTTCTTTCCCTATGTCCATTTTACCATGAATCCCAGAAACTGTTAACTGCTTTTCCTTTTGTCTGTTTCTTTCAAAAGAGTCCCGTTTTACGGTCCTTGAACCGTAAAACGGGACTCTTTTATCAATCATTCACATTTGTCTTTCGCGCAATCGCCCTTTTTGCACATTCAACAATATGATCCGGTGTCAATCCATATTTTTCCATCAGTTGATCCGGCGCTCCAGAATGCCCGAAGGTATCCTCTACTCCTACAAATTCCACTGGAACGCATTCTGTTCTGGCAATCACTTCGGATACCGCACTTCCAAGGCCTCCGATGACACTATGTTCCTCTGCGGTTACGATCGCCCCTGTTTCTCTTGCTGCTTTCACAATCATATCCCGGTCAATAGGTTTGATCGTATGCATATCGATCACTCTCGCATGGATGCCCTGTTTTGCCAGCTGTTTTTCTGCTTTGAGCGCTTCCTGCACCATCAGGCCACAGGCGATAATCGTCACATCACAGCCATCCACCAGCTGAATCCCTTTCCCTATCTCGAACTTATAATCTTCAAATTGATCACATACACATTCTACCGGTCCACGCCCTGTTCGCAGATAACATGGGCCCTGAGAATCAAGGATTGCTCTTGTTGCCAGTCTCACTTCATAGGAATCACACGGCACAATAACTGTCATCCCCGGAATTGTACGCATCAAACTGATATCTTCAATACTTTGATGTGTCGCACCATCTTCTCCCACGGAAAGGCCGCTATGACTTCCAACAATTTTTACATTGAGTTCCGGGTACGCGACATTATTCCGCACCTGATCATAAACTCTTCCGGATGCAAAAATTGCAAAGGTATGTACCAGAGCTGTTGCGCCGCATGCTGCAAATCCTGCTGCCACATCCACCATATTCGCTTCTGCGATTCCAAGATTGTAAAACCGTTCCGGGTATTTTTCGGCAAAATATTTTGTCATTGTACAGTTCATTAAATCCGCATCAAATACATGGATGTCTTCTCTGTTACCAAATTCTGCCAGTGCCTGTCCATAAGCCACTCTTGTTGATATATTTTCACCCATTTTATCTACACCTCCAGTTCCGCAATTCTGGTATCCAGTTCCGAATACGCAATCGCCCATTCTTCTTCTGTCGGAGTTCCACCATGGAAACGCACCTGATTTTCAAAAACAGATACACCTTTTCCTTTTATCGTGTCTGCAACGATCATCGTAGGTTTTTCTTTTGATTCATAAGCCAGATCAATTGCTTTTGCAATTGCTTCCACATCATTTCCCGGTATTTCAACCACATTCCATCCGAAGGCTTTGAACTTTTCTCCAATCGGATATGGAGACATCACTTCCTCCAGTGTGCCATCCAACTGAAGCTTATTATTATCTACAAAAGCAACCAGATTATCTGCTTTATAGAATCCGGCAGCCATTGCCGCTTCCCATACTTGTCCTTCCTGGATTTCACCATCTCCCAGGATACAAAATACATGATTGCCGTAGTTTCTGCTCTTCCCATACAACGACATTCCTAGTGCTACTGACAATCCCTGCCCAAGAGAACCAGCGGACATATCTACACCCGGAACATGAATCTCAACATGTCCTGACAGATCACTATCGATCTTACGGAATGTCTTAAGATGCTCTTCAGGGAAAAATCCTCTGAATGCCAGCGTCGAATATAACGCAGGCGAACAATGTCCCTTAGACAATACAAGCCTGTCCCGATCCTCCTTATCCGGATTTTCCGGATCCACTTTCATCTTATCAAAATACAACACTGATAAAATCTCTGCAATTGAGAAAGATCCTCCAATATGGCCAGAGCCTGCTGTCTGGATCGTCTGTAATGCCGTTCTTCGAATTTTATACGCCCATAATTCTAAAGCCCTGATTTTCTTTTCATCCATTTTCCTCAATTACCTCCTCTACGTTAGAATAAATAATCTATGTTTATTTTCCTGCTAGCCCGGAAAATAAATACAATTTCCATCCTGATTTACCACTGTTGCAAAATGTCTTAACTCAATGCCTCTCTGATCTTATCTAAAATCTGATTCTCCCGGATCATTTTTTCCAACACATAATAATATCCACCAAGTAAAAAAGAATCCTCACTCAATTCCGTATACCGGATAGACAGATATTCTCCCACCTCTTCCGGGACAAAATTCATAACCGCTTCTCTTACTTTTTTCAGAAAATCTTCTGTCTCAGGATAATCCCTCCCGAGGATTACACAATCCGGATTGATCGTATACACAATACCAGAAATCCCATATCCCAGCATCCATGCCATTTTCCCAATTGCCCATATAGCAAGCGGATCCTTTGCCTTATATGCTTCTACAATTTCCGCATATGTACTGTCTTCGTTCAACATACTGTCCGGATATTCATACAGCCTCTCCAGCATATATCTTACAGCACTTTCTGTTCCGGCACAGTACTCGAATGTTCCGGTATTGCCATGCCCATTATTTTTTCCATTATAGTTGATACCTACATGTCCGATCTCACCGGCAATTCCTACCTGACCTTCTACAATCTTCTGATTCACTATGATCCCTGCACCGATTCCGTACCCTTTCGAACAGATCGCAATCAGACTTGCATTTTCATCTTCTTTGGCTTCCGCTGCATTTTTCCATTCCGCATACGCTGATAACTTTGCATCATGCTTCATCACAACAGGTATCCCTGCAGCCTCTTCAATCTCTTTTCTGATGTTAATCTGGCCCAATTGTTCAAACTCAGATACCTGAAACTTTCCACATTCATCATTGTTCCTTCTAATAAACAATCCCGGAACGGCCAGACAAATTCCAATAATCTTCTTTTTTCCATATTGTTCAAACAATGCTGTAATATCTCGTTTTAACTTAACCATAACTTCCCGGATATCTTCATTTTTTTCAAATAGATACCGGATGTGCTTTACCTGCTTTCCTTTCAAAGCAAATATTCCGATCTGATAGTCTTTTCTGCTGATCCCGATCGACATCGTATAAATTCCATCTATTTTCAAGGAAATATTCTCGCCCCGCCGTCCGGCTGCCGTAGCCCCATCAATCCCGACAATTCCCAGTTCCAGAAATTCATTGATAATATTGGTAATCGTTGCTTTCTGCAATCCTATGCACGAAGCCAGCTCCGTACGGGTCATACTTCCATTTTCCAAAAGAGTCCTGAACACCAGCATCCGATTGTTTTTCTGCATTTCACCGCTATTCATTCCACGTCTCATAGTTATATTCTCCTTCACCAAAGCCACTTTGTGTTAATCGTTTTAACTATGTACGTATTATATCACTATTTTTATGTTCATTCAACAAATCGTAGTGTTCATCTGTTAAACTTAAATATCTTCTTCCTGCCATCACAATACCTCTTTTTCGACTTTTTGTCAATGCTATTCTGTTTATTTTTTCTATTTATGTTTATTCTCTGAACTTATATTTGAAAATCAATTGATTCAAATCATACATAAGGTAGATCTTTAATATCTATTTTACACAATTCTTTTGTAATAACAAAAAGACAAAGAAACTGCTTCTCTATACCGTTTCCTTGCCTTTTGGTTCCATTCATTATAAGATTTTATTCTTCAATAATTTTCACATCCCACGCAGGTATCGTCAATATTTCTTTTGATTCTACCTGTTTTCCGGATAAAAGCTCCAATCCTTTTTCATACAGATATGGTACCTTCTGTTCCTCCGCCGAATAATTCAGGAAATATCTTACCTGCTTTCCGAAGTCGTTGATTCCTTTTCTTACGATAACCGGATAACTATATCCCGGCAGATCCACCTGTGCATTACAGAGGACATCTCTCATCACTGCCTTTAATGTCTCATCATCAGTCATACATCCGAGATACACTGCGGTTCCTTTTCCATGTTTGTTTTTCGTAATTGCTGCATAATCCTTCCAATTATAATGTTCATAGGAAGCTAAGACCTCTGCACCTTCCGGCACCAGTAATTCCATAAATATCTTTGCTTCTGCACATACATTTTCACCGATGACCGGACCTGATAATCCTACCTTCTTCGGGAAGGTAAACTGGTGATATTTTACCCCCAAGCAATGATTCAGGATATGTGGCTGGACCTCATGACTTACCTTTACATTTTCGTTTGCAAATGCAGTTTTAAAGGTAGCGACCAGATTTCCTCCATCCGCAACATAGCGATCCAGTTTTCGGAGTAGCTCATCCGAAACTGCATAAAGAGCCGGGACAAAGATTGCTCTGTACTGACTGAGATTCTCTGATTCCGGCCAGATAAAATCACATTCAACATTCATTTGATATAACGCATCATAAATCCAGCGCACAACATCATTATATCCAATGCCATCATTTCCTGCTGCCGTTGCCTGGATACCGAACCATTTCAATGCGGTAAGTGCTTCGTTGCTGACAAGGATCGCCACATCATTCTTTTTCTGCAGATTGACCAAAGACTTTCCAATCTGCTGGAACTCATGACCGATCACACACGCCTCACGGTATGCATCATTTTCCTGGAAATCGTGACTCAAAAGTCCCTTCCAGTAGGTCTCAAAGGAATTATGAATGGAATGCCAGTGCCAGTACATCACACTGTTCGATCCGGAAGCCAGATGGCTGTATGCCTGAAGTCTAAGCTGTCCTTTATAAGGTGTCCATCCCGGATACCCTTGCGCTTCTGTCTCAAGGAGCAGATAATTCCCATTCTTAAGAGAACGCGTCATATCTCCGCCAAATGCGATCTCTGTACCGGTAAGATCATCCTGAGTCGGATGATAGATATCCGTACCTGCGATCGTCATACATCTGGCAGCATGATAATGATTAACATCCGGCTGTACACCATAGGAATATCCACGCCATTCAAAATCAAAGTTATGTGTAATAAACTGATCCTCTCTTCGATATTCATTCACAATATTTGCCTGCCAGCTTAAGAATTCATCCACCAGAGTTCTCTGGAATTTTTCAAACTCCGCGCCCAGGCTTCCATTGATCGTTCCTCGTACATCCGGAAAATCTTCCCATGCGTTAATCCGGTTACTCCAGTAATCCAGACCAAATTCATGATTCATCGCGTCCAAATCATCATGAAATTTCTTGCGGAGATATTTTACGAACCGTTCCTGTACATTCTTTCCAGCTGTTCCGTAATATTTCGTTTCATTATCGATCTGATAACCGATGACACATTTTCTATGAGCTGTACGTTTCAGCAGTTCCCGGATCACACGTTCCGCATAAAAAAGATATACTGGATGTGTGATATCCATGATCTGGCGCGCTCCGTAAATCCCTCTTCCTTTTATCGTTTCCGCAATTACATCCGGATGCGATTTTACCATCCACGTCGGCACTGCGTAGGTAGGCGTTCCAATGATCACGTGGATTCCTGCCTCTTCCATCGCATCCATCACTCTTTCTACATGAGAAAAATCAAAGACGCCTTCCTGTGGTTCGCAGGTACTCCATGTTGATTCCGCAATCCTGACCGTGTTTATTCCGGCCTTTTTCATCATTGCAACATCCTGTTCTAAACGCTCACATGGCATATATTCATCATAATATGCAGCTCCAAAAAGAAGTTCTTTCATCTGTTCCTACCTCCGTTAATCCCCAAAATTTTCGTTTGATTATATAGATATACTAACAGATATTCTTTGCATATTATATCGTTTATTTCAGCAAAATATCATTTATTTTGTTTCTTTATATCTTCCGTATTTTTTTCGATATTTTGCCGGGCTCAATCCAGTCTGTTCTTTAAATACACTTCCAAAATAACTTTGCGAGCAGAAAGACAGATAATTGGCAATTTCCTTCACATCACATTCCGAATACCGAAGCATATTCTCTGCAAGCCGCACTCTCTCTTTTCGTATAAATTGCTGAATCGTAATTCCTTCTACTCTATGGAATAAATCTGAAAGGTAACTGCTATTTACTCCAATCTCATGCCCGATCTCCCCGATGATAATCTCGCTGTGGAGATTTTGAAAAATATAGTTTTTGACACGCTCTACCAGTTCATTTTTCTGACGGCGTTCGCGTATTTTGGCCACACGCTCTGCAAATTCATATTCTGCCTGACGCATCATCGCATCTATCTTTACAGCATTCTCCATCTCTTCAATCTTCAGGATGTAACCATCAACCATAGAAAATGCCTCTTCAGGAATCATGCCTCCCTCAATTGCAGACCGGGACGCTAACGCAATCACACAGATCGCAATGTTTTTAGCCTGTCTTACCTGATTTTTTGCAAGCCGTCCTACTTCTCCCCGATAAGTCTCCGACAGACTGCGCCGGAGCATTTCTACATTTCCCTGACGGATACTGTCCATTTCCCGCAGCTCCTGATCGTATGGATTATGCGGAAGTCCCTGTTCCTGATGCCGGAAAATGACCTGCGACACCGTTTCTTTGACTTCAGCAATATCTAATTCCTGAATTTCATTTTTCTCCCACAGCTCACTTAACGATAATTCTTTTCCCGACACCAGATGGTAGAGCGCCAGAATACCTGCAGCAAATACTTTAAGTTCACAAAAGGATAAGTGAAATTCTATTTTTTCACTTATCTGATGTTTTTGTATCATATATCGATTCAAGTCTTTTGTCTGCTTTTCTATACTAATCGGTCCTACAACAAGTTTCCCATTTTCCAAAGGAATAATTGCATAAAAAATATTTCGATTTTCACAAAATATATCCGGATAATCTTTCTTCTCTCTCTTCTGTATCTCAGACAAAAAATCCGGATCTGTAAAAAAAGGATTACATGCTTCGATCATATCACCAAAATATGCTTCTATATCACCAGAAGAATTCATGCAAGTAATATTGCAATGTAAAACTCTGACCATTTGCTTACAAATATACTCCAGATTCATATCTATCTTATCCACAACACAATTCTCCTTACGACAATGTGGTTTTACAAAACTATCTTTCGACGCAGTTCTGATCTTTCCGCAGTAGCCCGCTTCCAATCTGCGTTCGCCTTCGGCTCCGCCTCTTGGGCGTGCCTTGCATGGTCCTTCGTAATCTACTCTCGCATCACTTCGTTCGCGACAGCAGAACTACGGACTCGACGGTACTTTCATTGTCCCAACTAAGTTCTTCTGTTTCCGCACCATTAAAATACACTGGGAAACGGAACTTAATGTGCTTCAGGACTCTGCCATGCGGCTGCTCCTGCTCATAAATGTCCACCTGCTCTACAAAACTGCTTAAAAACTCTTTTTTCTCCAAGTCGGTGAACTTATCATATAGTTTATCAAAATACAGTAGGAATTGATAGACGTTATCTTCCGAAATTTTCTTCTGTTTGATGTTCAGTAATCGGTTCTTTACCTCACTGATACTGTTCTCGAACATTGCGTTCAGGGACTCGAAAGCGGAAAGATAATTCCAATATGATAATTTTTTAACCTTATCCTCTATATTCATATCTTTTTCCTTTTCCCTCCGCGAGTAGTGGATCAACCCGCTCTGTTAAAATGTAAGTATGTCACCACATGCCAAATAGTGTACATTAACACATTTCTCAGCCAAATATACAAAAGCGTCAATCCCCGTGCAATGACATGTATAAAACTGCGTATCATGATATTCTAATAGTTTGCATGCCACTGCCTCCAATTGACTTTCTGATACCGTCTTCTTTAAGTGCGGAATAGAAAGATGAAATCCACCAATACATACATTCGGAATATAGTTTCCGGCTTTTTCTAAGATATTGATTATTCCGCAATGTCCACATCCCAGGATTAAGACCTTCTTATCACAATTCACTTCTAAATTTTGCTCATGTTCAAATTGATCCAAACCATTCTCATCATATAGTACATTATTTGCTTCTGAAAGATGATCCTTTGCATCAGAAACCGTAAAAAGACTTAGTTCCTGATCAATCTGATAATCACCATCCAACAAGAAAATCTGTGGATGGTCTATGAGTTTTGGTTCTAGACCGATATACTTAAGTCCCTCAGGTCTCTCACTGAAATGAGGTTCGAATGCTTTTCTTTGGATGTAAATTCTTGCAGTTTGGTTGATTTCCAAAAATTTTCCCAAGGCACCGCCATGATCATAATGTCCATGAGAAATAATAACAATATCTATATCCTCTAGCCGAATATTCATCTTTCCCGCATTTTCAAAAATGGTTTCATCTTGTCCAACATCAAACAAAACACGATGATTCTTGGTTTCAATATAGAGTGATAAACCATGCGCTGTTCTCATTCCACAGTTACTTGTATTCTCTACCAACGAACAAATTCTCATAAATCCTCCTAAATATAACTGCAAACTCTTCTGTATCTTTGAGGTCTTGGCATTTTTTATGTCTATTTCCGATATATACCGAAAATATTATACATTTTTTCCTTGCCATTTTTCATTTGCTCCTTTGATTTTGGATAAAAGAAAAGGACAATCCAACATTCAACACATCTGCTTCATTAGCATAGGTATACGCCACCTGTGCGGGCGTTAATTCTGGTGGAATCAGATTTTCTTTAATTGCATCTGTATGTATCCTATAATTCAACTTAGAAATTTCTCTATTCAAATTCCAATTCAAAGATAACCGACTGTTTTCGTCTGTCTTTAAACGCCTATAGTCTTTCATAATATATAGCTGAAACTCAGGAGAAATCCAAGTTGCGAAAGACATGGCAATATCGCTATGGGCATATGTTCCTCCGTAGCGTCCTGCTTTTGAAACGAGGCCAATAGCATCTGTCGCTTCTATCTTCTCCGTCGTCGGATGCCTTCTCGGCTGTTTCAACTCTTCTACCATATTAGGTGCATCATACATCGACAATCCCAATTCTCTCTTTACCTCTGCGATATATGCGGTATGTACTTTAAACCCATATTCCTTTTCCACATACTCTTGTATCATTTTATATGTAGCTTTTGGAGCAGGCTGATGTTGTTTTGCTCGCTCCACAATCTTATCCAGTGGTACTTTTCCCTCGCCTACTTCAAATTCAACCGTTACATTAATATGGCTATCTGGTGACTTGTGGGACAACAAACATACACTCTCCACATGCGGAATCGTTTTTCACCGCTTTAACAGTACGCGAACCCGCATGGTTACTTAGTTTTTACACCCTTTGACATGTTGCTAATATCCGCAATCATAAGGTTAAGACATGGCGTACAGACCATTTGACTTTGTAAACGTGTGGCGGGTACGCCGATATTTTGTAACACTTTTATAATGCAAAATCATTCTAAATACTGCTACCTAATTTGGTAATATATTGGTCCACCGATTTGTTTTGGGCGGTTTGGCGAATGGCATTAACCCCCCTTTAACGTTCACTATAATTGAAATCGGTATTTTCCTTTTCCATGTCCGGTTACGGATACGATTACCTTACTATCAACCAACAGTTTTATCAGCTCGGATGCTCTTGTTGATTTTAACCCGGTAATATCTTCTACAATCGTTCTGCCGAAATATTCTTCTTTTCCACATTTTGAAAACAGTTCAAAAGTGTGATTTATCGTTTTTTCTGAAATCATATC
>JALEKG010000121.1 GCA_022769185.1 Dorea sp.
TCTTCAAACAGGTGTAGCTTTTAACCCGATTGCATGCTGTTCCGCAGAAAATGTAGAAACAATCAAACGTCTTGTACTGGCAGAAACAGGGATTACATTTCTTCCGGAAGCTTATATCCATCTGAATTCCGAACAGACCGACCTGATCAGCTATCCTTTAACAGACAACCTTGAAGGAAAATGGACTATCGCTATTGCATTGCCTCAGGAAATCTCCATGTCCCGGAGTTCAAAAGAATTTATAGAAGTCATGAAAGAAAACCTTCCCATTTCCTCTGGGCCACTCATGTAACAACATCTGCTCTGTAAAACAGGAGAGTTTATTCCCCAAAAAAAGACAAACTCTCCTGTTCTAATATTTACACGGTCTATTTCTGTACAATATTAATAAACATACAGTATAAAGGTTCGAAACACCGTTTCAGCTTTTTCACTATAAGATTCTGAAGCATGTGCTATTATATATCCTCTCTGCTTTTTTTCTGTTCCTGGATTATAAATCACACCAATCTATTGCATCTATGTTCCAGAAACCTTTTATGTATGATTTTTCAATTTCTGCAAGCGCATGATCATCTTCTACTAAATCTGTTTGATGAATTCTACATTCTACGATTCACCATAGCTTCCACTTCAGATTTTAATTGAAGAAAATTATATTTTTTGTTTCCAATTATAATCCATGGATAAAACACTGCAACAAGATTTACAATGTAAAGCATAATGGAAACAAGTTTACTTGTAATACTATGCTTCTGTTTCATCAATCCACACCTCCGATCAGGGAAAAATATTGTCTTTCGTTTAAAACCAGTATATCTTTTTTTCATCCATTTTCCAGTTTTTGACCTTCAACGTAAGATTATTGATCTTAAACGCAAAAATACCGCAAGAAATATTTCCTGCGGACATTTCTTTAGGCACTTGCCTCTTATTTTGTTATAACCTCCAACACTTGAATCACTTTTGCCTCTTCTATCTTTAGTCCATGGAACATATCTGAGTGTTTCCCTAATATCTGTTCTGCCCAATACAATCCGTTTCCTCTCCCTTCTCCTTTTGTAGAATATCCTTTCTGTGTCAGTAGAGAGATATCTGGCCGACTATTAAAATTATTTTCTATACGGAAGATAGTTCCTTTTGCAGTCTCTCCTATGATAATTCCTATTTCCCCATCTTCCATTGTTTCCGTTTCTTCAATCGCATCATCAATAAATATCCCCAATATTCGAACCAAATCTTCCATATCTTTATAATCCAGAGTCAGATTCTCGGCTATATCTACCTTCACTTCTATATTTTTTGCGAATGCCAACAACAATTTCTCATACAAAAATCCCTTTAATTCCATCGGTTTGATGTTTTTCAGACTTCTCCATGCCATAGATTGACTCCCTCCCTTTCCTTCCGGCAAGTAAATCTTCTGGTAAAAGAAGTCCCTCAATCCCTCCATATCATTTTCCCGAATGTATCCCGACATAGTAGATAAAATATTCTTATAATCGTGACGAAAGGCTTTCGTCTCTTCCAGCATCTTTTCAAGATTCTCCACATAGCTTTCTAATACTTTCTGTTGATGAAGCATAGCCTTTTGTTTTTCTTCCACCTCTATGCCCTTCATAACATTCAAAAGAATCCAAGTCGTTGCTATCAAGCATATTAAAAACAAAAAACTGTTAAACATTAACATATTTATTGAATATCCGACTTTTTCTCCTAATGTTATGTTCATCAAAAATATTGAAAGGTATACTATTATATTTATAATATGCGCATACTGTACTTTTGAAGGCGTTTTGGTAAATATTTCCAAAATCTTCTTTCGTGAATAGATCACCTTGCGCAATATATACAATACAATGTATGAGAGCATAGCATATGCAAGTGCAAATATAAGTACATACTTTTCATTTATCATATCCCGCGATATTCCAAAAAACACATCAATAATAAGCAGTGTTACATTATTTCCTATAATCACAATAACATATCCCAGGCAAGCCATAAATAGATTCAATAACTTTTTATCTTTTTCCATGATAACTATCAATACAAGTAATCCTGCCAGCATCACAATCCCTGTATCGTGCTTTAGATAAAGATGTGCTAATATTCCCACACCCGCCACATATGCAATAAGTATTAGATATTCTACCTTTCGCAACGGTTTACTTAGCAATCCTGTAGCTCCTACAACTACACAAAGCCCAGACATGACTCCATTTATCAAAAGCATATAAACTTTTCCTCCCTATCTCCCATTTTGCACGAAACAATGCTTCTTCAGAATACAAAACAAGTCACCTCCATCCATTTTTTACTTTTCGAATGACAAAGTAATACCTCCCTTTTATCTAATACGCGGGAATCCCATTAAGTTGGCTCATCTGGTCGAAAGATCCCAAAACAAACAAATGAAAGGCAAAAGCTATAGCTACTGGCTTAGAAGTAAAAAATAATAAACGCAAGGCAGTTGCAATGACCAATCAGTTTATAGATTAATTTTCGTATCTTGAACAAACACCTGTTGAATGCAATACAGATATTGATCCCCCTATTCTTTTCTGTGATTATATAAACTTGTGGTTATCTGAAAGAAAAGCTGAAATTAAAATCTCTACATTAGAAGTGTATACCTTCCGAATCACTCCATTAAAAGATACTTCGATGAAAAGGCTATTAACATAAAACACACTGTTGTACGTGTTAAGACAGTCAATGCTGCTGATGAGACAAAAACTGCAGCCGGAAAACGTGTATTACTTTTATTCGACAAAGCAGAGACATGTTTGCGATAAATCCAAAAAGAGCAAATAATCAATAAAAAATTATTTAAAAAAGCAACAAGTTCATTTAGCAGACCCGAAATCATACTGCATAATCTTCGACACAGTTGTGCCTCTATGTTGATCAACAAAGGATGGGATGTCAAGAAACTACAATACTGGTAAAGCATTCAAATGCCCAAATACATTCTTATAAAATTTTTAGTACTTTTTTAGTACCAAGAGAAAAGAAATGATTTTTTTGATTTTTCCAAGAAATAATTTGGAATAAAAAAATACCACAAAACCTGTATCTTCAAGCTTTGTGGTATTCATTAGTTCCAGTCGGAGTGACGTGATTCGAACACGCGGCCTCTACGTCCCGAACGTAGCGCTCTACCAAGCTGAGCCACACTCCGATAAAAAAGATAACCGGACACTTCCTAGAAAGCATCCGGCGCCCCTGCCAAGGAACTACGGATAGAGGACTCGAACCTCTACTAACAGAGTCAGAGTCTGCTGTGCTGCCATTACACCAATCCGCATTGGTTCATGTTTTGTTCAGCGAACAAATATTATTATACCAATATTTTTCAAATTGTCAACATTAATTTTCAATTTTTTTGTTTTTCTTATCTTTTCTT
>JALEKG010000009.1 GCA_022769185.1 Dorea sp.
ATTGAAGAACCATAGGATTCCAAATTTTAAAAGTGCTGAAAGTTAAAGATGGGACAAAACTAATGTGTCGGTTGGTTAGGGCGACCATTGTAACTCGTTAACCGTAAGCATATCTATATCAAAAAGAAGAAGCGTTTACAAAAAGAAAAAGAAAAGCAATTATAGGGAAAAAAAGGGGATACCGTCCGTTCGTTAGGACGAGTATCCCTTTTCCCTGTAGTTTTTTCCTTAGGAGATGCTCCCTTGGAATTATTGTCCGAGTGCTTGTTTCAGTGCTCTGGCTAACTGGTCCGGGCAGGAGGTTGCCTTGTTGCCGCAGGTGATTCCTTCCATGCGGTCAATGGCATCCTGTGCCTTCATTCCTTTTACCAGGCTTGCGATTCCTTTGGTGTTGCCGTTGCAGCCTCCGATGAATTCTACGTTTTTAATGGTATCTCCGTCCAGATCAATGTGAATGAGCTGGGAGCATACTCCGGATGTTCTATAATCCATAGTTTGATTCCTCCTTGTGGTATATGCGCTTTTCATTAGCATCAATCTGCATTATAACAGAGAATCGGATGGTTTTCCATAGATTTCATCAGTTGCCATTCGTTCATTTATCGTCTATAATGAGACGGAATTGAAAGACAGAGAAGAACATTGACATAATAAAATCAGTATAAGGAGAGTTTGGAATGATGATTGGAATTATTGGTGCAATGGAAGAGGAAGTAGCATCTTTGAAGGAAGCGATGGAGATTCGCGAAACGGTAGAGAAGGCTGGAATGGTGTTCTGCCTGGGAACCTTATGTGGCAAAGATGTGGTGATCGTAAGAAGTGGAATCGGGAAAGTGAATGCGGGTATCTGTGCGCAGATCCTGGTGGACTGCTTTTCTGCGGATACACTGATTAATACCGGAGTTGCAGGGTCGCTGGATGCGAAGATTGATATCGGGGATATGGTCATCTCTACCGATGCGGTGCAGCATGATATGGATACATCGGCTTTTGGAGATCCGCTGGGACAGATTCCGAGAATGGATACATTTTCTTTCCCGGCAGAGGAAGAACTGGTGAAAAAAGCGGTAGCGGCAAATGAGAAGGCGAACCCGGATATTCATACATTTACCGGAAGAATAGCAAGTGGGGATCAGTTTATTTCTGCAAAAGAGGTAAAAGACAGAATCATTGAGAATTTTCATCCAATGTGTGTGGAGATGGAAGGCGCAGGAATTGCCCAGGCAGCATACCTGAACAAAGTTTCGTGTGTCATAATCCGTGCCATTTCGGACAAAGCCGACAACAGTGCCAGTATGGATTATCCGACCTTTGAAAAGAAGGCGATTGCCCACAGTGTAAGGCTTTTGAAGGAACTTCTTCCAATGATCTAAAAATACGACAAAAGAATGATCTGCCGTAATACTGCAGAATCTGGCAGAATTCCCTATGACAGGATGCGGAATCTGTAGAACGGTTTTTGAGCTCTCGTTTGGCTTTTCAAGTATAATCAGATGTGGAATGATTCCCACCTGTGGGTGGAGAGTAGCAGTCTTGAATCTAAGCAAAAGGAGGGCTTATGTTATGTTAAAAATGATATTGGACAAGCATGTATTGTTCGTACTCATGGGAATCTTTACCGTTTTGGGAGTAGTAAGTAAATGTATTGTCACGGTCACTCTGAATCGGCTGGTGCGTGCGGCGGGGAATATGAATAAAACCACACATCCTTTTATCCGGCTGGTACGTGCCAAATTCGAACACGCCTGTATGATCAGTGATAAGGTGGAAAATGTAGGCGTATTTGTGGACAAATATCTCTATGAGTACAAGGTGGCGGGATTTCGCCTGCACAGCTTAAGGAGAATGGAGAAGGCAGCATCCGGACTGTGCCTGCTCATTGGTGCATTAGGGGCATTTTTGGAATACTGGATCCACGGAATGGGGGATGCGGTACTCCGTACAGGAGCTGTCGGAGGAATCCTCGCAGTGCTCATTTATCTGTTTCATCTGACAACGGATGAAGATTACCGGATAGAGGCGGCAAAAAATTATATGGTGGATTATCTGGAAAATGTGTGTCTTCACAAGTATGAAAAGGCTGCTCAGAAAGAATTGAAAGTGACGGCACAGGATACACCAGCTGCAGAATTCGGAGTGATGCCGGAGGAAGAAGAATTCCCTGAAGAATCACGATTGTGGGATGCGTCTAGATTTCAGACGGAAACGAGATCTCAGGAGAAGCAGGGGACTCAGAAAGAGCAGAAGACTCCACAGGAGGTCCCGGTTCCGGACCGGACTCCTCAGATTCAGACACCAGAGCCTTCAAGACAGCAGGAGATGCCAGATGTAGTGCCGCCAATTCAGGCGGCCCGTACAGAAGAAATACAGAGAAAAGAACAGAAAAATACAAAAAGGCAGGAAGAAAGCAGTGCCCGTCCCGAACCAGCACGGGATGTGCTGATCCGGCAGATCCTGGAGGAGTTTATGGCTTGATTAAACTACGCTTATTTGATAAAATAAAAAGAAATTATAATCACCAGGAGAAATGATGAGCACAATCTATGAGAAATTAAAAAAGTACAGTGATTCTGATTATTATGGGTTTCACATGCCAGGACATAAGCGGAATCTGGATCTGATGCCGGGAATGTCTCCTTATAAGATAGATATTACAGAGATTGATGGATTTGATGATCTGCATCATGCAGAAGGGATCCTTCTTGAGGCACAAAGACGTGCGGCGAAGGTGTGTCATGCGGATGAGACGCATTTTCTCGTCAATGGAAGTACGGTAGGAATTTTGAGTGCCATTGCCGGAGTAACCAAAAAAGGTGATACAATACTTGTGGCAAGAAATTGCCACAAGTCTGTGTATCACGCGATATATATGAATGAACTGAATCCGGTATATCTGTATCCACATTTTGATGAAGACGTTCAGCTTAATACAGAGATATCCGCGCAGGATGTGTCCCGGGCCCTGGATGACCATCCACAGATTCGTGCAGTTGTTATTGTATCGCCGACCTATGACGGAGTTGTGTCAGATGTGGCTGCGATTTCGGAGGTGGTACATAGGAAAGGATTGCCGCTTATCGTGGATGAAGCGCATGGGGCTCATTTTGGTTTTCATCCGGAATTCCCGAAGCGTGCCAATGAACAGGGAGCTGATCTTGTGATCAACAGTCTGCATAAGACGCTTCCGGCTTTGACACAGACGGCGCTTCTCCATATCAACGGAATGATTGTGGATCGGAAGAGAGTCAGGAAGTATCTGGATATGCTGCAGAGCAGCAGTCCGTCCTATATCCTGATGGCAGGAATGGATGCTTGTATGGGACTGATTGCGGAGCGGGGAGAAGAGCTTTTTGCTGCTTATGTAGAGCGGCTTTTGAGACTGCGGAACCGGCTCCTTGAGCTTCAGAATCTAAAACTGGTGGAGACTGAAAACTATGATATCTCGAAGGTATTTATATCGGTAAGTCATACAGATATTACAAGCCGTGAGCTGTACCAGAGACTGCTGGAAGAGTATCATCTGCAGATGGAGATGGTGGCGGGGACTTATGTACTTGCCATGACCAGTGTGGGGGATACGGAGGAAGGGATGCAGAGGCTTGCAGACGCGCTTTTTGAGATTGACCGGGAATGCAGTTACTGCGAAGAAGCAGAAGCATTTCCGTTGAGCGGAGGACAGCCGAGACTTGAGAAGGTCTATAACAGTGCAGAGACAGAGCAGGTGGCAGAGAAGGCAGATCCAGAAGCAGTCAGGATGGTTCCATGGGAGAAAAGTGCCGGAAGCATTTCTCTGGAATATGCATATCTTTATCCTCCGGGAAGCCCTCTGATCGTGCCGGGAGAAAAGATTACACAAGAAGCAGCGGATCTGCTTTCCTGGTACAGAGACCATGGATTTTCCGTGGAAGGCCTGAAGAAGAATGACTGCATAGAGGTATGGACAGATGGGTAAGATATATTATATGATGGGGAAAAGCTCCTCAGGAAAAGATACATTATATAAAGAAATATTAAACCGGATGCCGGAGCTTCAGACGCTGACCTTGTATACAACCCGGCCGAGAAGGGAAGGAGAAAGAGACGGAGTAGAATATTATTTTATTTCCGATGAAGCCATGGAAGCGTATGGCAATAAAGGAAAAATAATTGAACTTCGTACATATCATACCGTGTACGGTGACTGGAAATATGCTACAATAGACGATGGACAGATTCATCTGGATCATGAGGATTACCTGATGATTGGTACGCTGGAATCCTACCGTAAGATGAGAGATTATTACGGAGCAGAATGTCTGATTCCGATTTACATTGAGGTAGAGGACGGAGAACGCCTGATGCGGGCAATTCAAAGAGAGAGGCAGCAGGAGACTCCGGGGTATGAAGAGCTTTGCAGAAGATTTCTCGCTGATCAGCAGGATTTTTCGGAAAATCATCTGCGGGAAGCCGGAATTACAAAAAGATACAACAATGATGATAAGATGCGATGTATAGAAGAAATCATAGGGGAGATACGACATGGGAAGCTTTAAAGACGTAGTTGGTCACAAAGATATTATTAATTATATCAGAAATGCGGTTTCAAATGATAAGGTATCGCATGCATATATATTAAATGGAGAAAGAGGATCAGGAAAAAAACTGCTGGCGAATCTGTTTGCAATGAGTCTTCTGTGTGAAGAAGGCGGACCTGATCCGTGTAATCAGTGCCATTCCTGTAAACAGGCAGAGAGTGGCAATCATCCGGATATCATCCGGGTAACGCATGAAAAGCCGAACAGTATCAGTGTAGATGATATTCGTACGCAGGTGAATCATACAGTGGATATTAAGCCATATCAGGGACCTTATAAGGTATACATTATTCCGCAGGCAGATCTGATGACAGTTCAGGCTCAGAATGCGCTTTTGAAAACAATAGAAGAACCACCGGAATATGCAGTATTTCTGCTGCTGACGGAGAATGCAGAGATGCTTCTTCCGACCATTAATTCCCGGTGTGTAATGCTGAAACTTCGGAATATTAAGGATACATTGATTAAGAAATATCTGATGGAGAAACTTCAGATACCGGATTACAAAGCAGATATGTGTGCAGCGTTTGCCCAGGGAAATATGGGACGTGCCATTATGCTTGCGAATTCCGAACATTTTAACGAGATCCGGGAAGAGGCAGTCCAGTTATTGAAATATATTCACGAAATGGAATTAAGTGAGATCGTGACTGCTGTAAAAAATATTACCGTATATAAATTGGAAATTACAGATTATCTGGATATCATTATGATCTGGTATCGGGATGTCTTATTGTATAAAGCGACAAAAGAGATTGACAAAGTTGTATTCAAAGATCAGATTCCATTTATTAAAGAACAGGCGAAGAAGAGCTCTTATGAAGGAATTGAGCTGATTCTTAAAAGCATTGAAAATGCGAAGGCCAGATTGAAGGCAAATGTAAACTTTGATCTGGTGATGGAACTTTTATTCCTGACAATAAAGGAGAATTAACTGTATGACAAGAGTAATAGGCGTAAGATTCAGGCCCGCAGGCAAGATTTATTTCTTTGCTCCGGGCAAGCTGGATATTCAAACGGGAGATAAAGTAATCGTAGAGACAGCAAGAGGTGTGGAATACGGTTCCGTGGTAACAGGGCCGAAAGAAGTAGAAGATGACAAGATCACACCGCCGCTGAAATCCGTCATTCGTATTGCGACCCCGGAGGATGATAAGAAAGAAGAGAAAAACAGAGAAAAAGAAAAAGAGGCATTTAAGATCTGTCTGGAAAAGATCCATAAACATGGACTTGAGATGAAGCTGATCGATGCAGAGTATACGTTTGACAATAATAAGGTATTGTTCTATTTTACCGCGGATGGACGAATCGATTTTCGTGAGCTGGTAAAGGATCTGGCAAGTGTATTTCGTACGAGAATCGAACTTCGTCAGATTGGTGTGCGTGATGAGACGAAGATCCGAGGAGGGATTGGTATCTGTGGGCGTCCTTTGTGCTGCCATACGTATCTGTCAGAATTTGCTCCGGTATCGATCAAAATGGCAAAGGAACAGAATCTGTCCCTGAATCCGACGAAGATCTCAGGTGTCTGTGGAAGGCTGATGTGCTGTCTGACCAATGAAGAAGAAACTTATGAAGAGCTGAACAGTCATCTCCCCTCCAATGGTGATCATGTGACGACACCGGAAGGGCTGAAGGGAGATGTACATTCTGTCAATGTACTGCGTCAGCTGGTCAAGGTTATCGTGACACTGGATAATGATGAAAAAGAGATTCGTGAGTATAAAGCATCTGAACTTAAATTTAAATCCAGACGTAAGAAGAAAGATGTCAAACTGACAAAAGAGGAACTCAAGGAATTGAAGGCGTTGGAAGAGAAGAATGGAGCATCAAAGTTAGATGATGAATAGAACATCTGGAAAAGATAAAAAAATATATCTGGCAGATGGAGAGCGCCTGGATGATCTGCAGATCAAAGGTTATGAAATTATTCAAAGTCCGGGACGTTTCTGCTTTGGAATGGATGCTGTACTGTTATCTGCATTTGCCAAAGTAAAGAAGAAAGAGAAAGCACTGGATCTTGGGACAGGGACAGGAATCCTTCCGATCCTTCTTGAGGCAAAAAACCCAGGGCTTCATTACACCGGACTGGAGATTCAGCCTGAAAGCGCCAGAATGGCAAGGAGAAGCGTAAGTTATAATGAACTGGATGATAAGATTGATATTATAACGGGAGATATCAAAGAGGCGGCTGATCTATTCGGAGCCGCCTCTTTTGAAGTTATTACGACAAATCCTCCATATATGATCGATGAACATGGGTTAAAAAATCAGAACGAGGCACTGTATATTGCCAGGCATGAGGCGCTATGTACACTGGATGATATCCTGAGAGAAAGTGCAAAGATCCTGAAAGTAAAAGGAAGATTTTATATGGTACACCGTCCGTTCCGCCTTCCAGAGATTATGGCGAAGATGTGTGCTTATGGAATTGAGCCAAAACGCATGCGTCTGGTGTATCCGTATGTGGATAAAGAGCCCAATATGGTTTTGATCGAAGGGATGAAGGGGGGCAATCCAAGAATGAAGGTAGAGCCTCCGTTGATCGTGTATCATAAAGATGGAACATATACGGAGGAACTATTACAATTTTATTCAACAGACGAATAGAGATTAGTAAAATAAATAGAAAATTATTTATTAAGGAGTGGATTATGCCAGGTATATTATACTTGTGTGCAACGCCGATCGGTAATCTGGAAGATATGACGTTTCGTGCAGTTCGAATTTTAAAAGAGGTGGATTTGATTGCAGCAGAGGATACCCGCAACAGTATCAAGCTTTTGAATCATTTTGAGATCAAGACACCGATGACCAGTTATCATGAATATAATAAAATAGAAAAAGGACATAAGCTGGTGGAACGTCTCCTGAGTGGAGAGGATATTGCGCTGATCACAGATGCCGGGATGCCGGGAATTTCAGATCCCGGGGAAGAGCTGGTGAAAATGTGCCAGGAGGCGGGTGTACAGGTGACGGCAGTCCCGGGAGCGTGTGCCTGTGTGACAGCGCTTACAATCTCCGGACTTTCCACGAGAAGATTTGCTTTTGAAGCATTTCTTCCAACGGATAAAAAAGAAAGGCAGGCGGTTCTGGAAGAGTTAAAAAGCGAGACCAGGACTGTGGTGATCTATGAGGCACCGCACAGACTGGTAAGGACACTTTCAATTTTACAGGAAACACTTGGAAATCGAAGAATCAGTATCTGCAGAGAGCTTACGAAAAAGCATGAGACAGTATTTGCCACGACCATAGAAGAGGCACTGTTATACTATGAAAACCAGGAGCCGAAAGGAGAATGTGTCATGGTAATAGAGGGAAAGAGCAGGGAAGAAATTCGAAATGAAGAGCGGGCCGGATGGGAAGAAATGAGTATTCCAGATCATATGGATCATTATCTGAGCCAGGGGATGGACAGGAAAACTGCCATGAAGCAGGTGGCGAAAGACCGGGGAGTTGGAAAACGCGAAATCTACCAGGCTCTTTTGGAAGAGTAGAAGATGTGGCGTAGTGCACTGTAACGGTGTCTTGGTCAACTTGTATAGATTTTTGGAAAAAAATTGTTCAACTTGGGTATACCCCCTGTTGAACTTTTTTTATATACTTTATAACAGAACGAAAACAGATGACATTGATACGTAATAATTTATATTTTAGGAGGAACAAAGAAAATGGCAAGTTTATCACTGAAGCACATTAATAAGACATATCCTAACGGATTTGAAGCAGTTAAAGATTTCAACCTTGAGATTGAGGATAAAGAATTTATCATCTTCGTAGGACCTTCAGGATGTGGAAAATCTACAACACTTCGTATGGTTGCTGGTCTTGAAGAGATTACATCCGGTGAATTAAAGATTGGGGACAAGGTTGTAAATGATGTAGAACCTAAGGACAGAGATATTGCGATGGTATTCCAGAACTACGCTCTGTATCCACATATGACAGTATATGATAACATGGCATTTGGTCTGAAATTAAGAAAAGTACCAAAGGATCAGATTGATGAGATGGTTCGTGAAGCTGCTAAGATCCTGGATCTGGAGCCATTGCTTGATCGTAAACCGAAGGCTCTTTCCGGTGGACAGAGACAGCGTGTTGCTATGGGACGTGCTATCGTACGTAATCCTAAGGTATTCCTTATGGATGAGCCTCTTTCAAACCTGGATGCTAAACTTCGTGGACAGATGCGTGTTGAGATCTCCAGATTACATCAGAGATTAGGTACAACAATCATTTACGTAACACATGACCAGACAGAAGCTATGACACTGGGAACCAGAATCGTAGTTATGAATGCCGGTGTTGTTCAGCAGGTAGATACACCACAGACACTGTATGATCGTCCGTGCAACCTGTTCGTAGCAGGATTCATCGGATCTCCACAGATGAACTTTGTTGATGCAACATGTAAAGTTGTTGGCGACAAGGTATATCTGGTAGCAGGACCTTCAGAGATTGAACTTCCACCAGCAAAAGCTAAGAAGCTGATCGAAGGCGGATATGCAGGAAAGACCGTTGTTCTCGGAATTCGTCCGGAAGATGTTCATGATGAGCAGATGTTCATCGAGTCTTCTCCGAATACTGTAATCGAAGCTAAGATCCGTGTATACGAAATGCTTGGTGCAGAAGTATTCTTATACTTCGACTATGAAGGATCCAGCATGACAGCAAGAGTAGATCCAAGAACAACAGCAAGAACAGGCGACACTGTTAAATTTGCACTGGACGCTGAAAAGATTCACGTATTTGATAAAGAGACAGAGCAGACAATTACAAACTAGGAAAAAGCAACGAGGCCGGACGCGAAAAGCGTCTGGCCTTCTTTTCATTTCCGAAGAACGTATTCTATAATTTTTTCTTGTCGGATAAGGATAATCTGTTATAATGGATGCATAGCGAGGGGGATTTCCCTGCTTTCGCGGAATGAAAAGAACAGGAGGTTATCGGGTGTTATCGAATCAGATATTGCATAAAGCTGTGCAGGATATTAAAGATATCACGGGATACGAGTGTGCTGTCTGGGAGGTTCAGGGAGTCTGTCTTGTGCTGACCAGTGAGAAGATGGCTGAATGTGGAGCGGCAGTTGCAGCGTTTCGGGAACGTGCAGAAGTAATAAGAGAAGAGATCCAGAACGGTATCGGGATGTTTCTGGTCTATGATGATGATGAACCGGCATATGTGCTGGTATTAAAAGGAGAAGGACCTCAGCTTCAGATGGCAGGAAGGATGGGGGCCAGTCAGATCAGCAACCTTCTGTTTGCTTATAAAGAGAGAATGGATAAGAATCGTTTTATCCAGAATCTGTTGTTGGATAACCTGCTTTTGGTTGATATTTATAACCAGGCGAAAAAGATGAAGATACCGGTGGAATGCAGAAGAGCTGTGTTTGTAGTAGAGCCAAAAAATGAAGGAGACAGCCTGGTGCTTGAAACTCTGAAAGGTCTCTATGCTGTCGGAACAAAAGATTTTGTAACGGCGGTAGATGAAGGTCATTCGATTATTGTTAAATCATTACAGACAACAGATGGTTATCCGCAGATGTATCAGATGGCCAGAGAGCTGGTTGATACGCTGAATGCGGAAGCAATGGTAAGTGTGAGAGTTGCCTATGGAACAATTGTAGATGAATTGAAGGATGTGTCAAAGTCTTATAAAGAGGCAGACATGGCGCTTGAAGTAGGAAGAGTTTTCTATACGGAGAAAAAGATCCTGGCTTATAATGAGCTGGGAATCGGACGGCTGATCCATCAGCTTCCGACTTCTCTTTGTGATATGTTTTTAAATGAAGTATTTGAGGGTGGGTCAGTTGGCCGTTTTGAAGAAGAAGAACTTACGACCGTTTATACGTTTTTTGATAATAACCTGAACATATCAGAGACAGCAAGAAAATTATATATACATCGTAATACATTGGTGTACCGGCTGGAGAAGATCCAGAAAAAGACGGGATTAGATGTCAGAGTATTTGATGATGCGTTGACATTTAAGATAGCTATGATGGTAGCAGATCATATGAGATATATGAAAGATTAGGAGGAGACAAGACATGGTGAAATTATACGACAAAGGAGTCTATCTGCTGAATGGAACAGAAATTGTGGAATGTCCACAAGAGGCTTCGGCAAAGGCTGGAAGAGAGGTGACACAGGAAGAAGCTGCAAAGAATACGATGGCATATCGGATTCTGGCGGATCATAATATATCTGGAAATATGGAGCGTCTGCAGATTAAGTTTGATAAATTGACATCTCATGACATTACGTTTGTAGGAATTATTCAGACGGCAAGAGCATCTGGACTTGAGAAATTTCCGATTCCTTATGTGCTGACCAACTGCCATAACTCTTTGTGTGCAGTCGGAGGGACGATCAATGAGGATGACCACATGTTTGGACTTACCTGCGCGAAAAAGTATGGTGGAGTTTATGTTCCGCCTCATCAGGCAGTCATTCATCAGTATGCGCGTGAGATGCTTTCTGGTGGCGGTAAGATGATCCTTGGATCTGACAGTCATACCCGTTATGGCGCACTTGGCACTATGGCAATGGGTGAAGGCGGACCAGAGCTTGTAAAGCAGCTTTTAAATAAAACCTATGACATTAAGATGCCAGGTGTAGTCGGAATTTATCTGGATGGAGAGCCGATGAAAGGAGTTGGACCTCAGGACGTTGCACTTGCAATCATTGGTGCTACATTTGCCAACGGATATGTGAACAATAAAGTGATGGAATTTGTCGGACCAGGCGTTGGAAAACTGAGCGCAGATTTCCGTATCGGAATCGATGTTATGACGACTGAGACAACCTGTCTGTCCTCCATCTGGAAAACAGATGAGAAGATTCAGGAGTTCTACGAGATCCACGGAAGAGCGGAAGAGTATAAAGAGCTGAATCCTGGAGATGTTACTTATTATGATGGCATGGTATATGTAAACTTAAGTGAGATCAAACCGATGATCGCAATGCCATTCCATCCATCCAATGTATATACGATCGATGAAGTGAATGCAAATCTTGCAGATGTCCTTCATGATGTGGAACAGAAGGCGCTGGTAAGTCTGGACGGCGCTGTAGATTATTCTCTCCAGAATAAGATTATAGATGGTAAATTATACGTAGATCAGGGGATCATCGCAGGATGTGCCGGTGGTGGATTTGAAAATATCTGTGCGGCAGCAGACATTATTAAGGGACGTTATATAGGATCTGATGAATTTACCTTCAGTGTATATCCGGCAAGTACTCCGATCTATATGGAACTGGTGAAGAACGGAGCGGTTGCAGATCTGATGGAAGCAGGAACCATTGTGAAGACGGCATTCTGCGGACCATGCTTTGGCGCTGGCGATACACCGGCAAATAATGCATTTTCAATCCGGCATTCTACACGTAACTTCCCGAACCGTGAAGGCTCTAAGCTTCAGAGTGGTCAGATCGCATCTGTAGCATTGATGGATGCACGTTCTATTGCAGCAACGGCGGCAAACAAAGGATTCCTTACTCCGGCAACAGCGATGGATGTAGAATATAAAGGACGGAAATATCATTTTGATAAAAATATTTACGCAAATCGTGTATTTGACAGTAAGGGCGTGGCAGATCCATCTGTTGAGATTAAATTTGGCCCGAATATCAAGGACTGGCCTGCTATGCCGGCATTAACTGAGAATCTGCTTCTGAAAGTGGTATCGGAGATTCATGATCCTGTAACAACAACCGATGAGCTGATTCCATCTGGTGAGACTTCTTCTTATCGTTCCAATCCGCTGGGACTGGCAGAGTTTGCTCTTTCCAGAAAAGATCCTGCTTATGTGGGACGTGCAAAAGAGGTTCAGAAGGCAGAAAAGGCTATCGAAGCCGGTCAGTGCCCACTGGAAGTCCTGGAGGAACTGAAACCAGTAATGGCGAAAATAAATGAAGTTTATCCGGAAGCAGGAAGAGGAAATCTCGGAATCGGAAGTACGATCTTTGCAGTGAAACCGGGGGACGGTTCTGCAAGAGAACAGGCAGCATCCTGCCAGAAAGTACTTGGCGGATGGGCGAACATCGCAAATGAGTATGCAACCAAGAGATATCGTTCAAACCTGATTAACTGGGGAATGCTTCCGTTCATTACGGAAGAAGATCACGAACATTTAAGCTTTAAGAACGGAGATTATATTTTTGTTCCAGAGATTAAGAAAGCAATTGAGGAGAAGGCATCTGAGGTGAAAGCTTATGTGGTCGGAGAAGAATTAAAAGAAATCACATTGAAACTGGGAGATATGACAGACGCAGAGCGTGAGATCATTCTCAAAGGATGTCTGATCAATTATTACAGAGGATAAAATAATCAATGGGTATCCTTTGTTATAATTGAACGCAGGAGGATACGAGTATGAAAAGAAAAATATGGATTGCGGTAGTACTGGCAGTCATCCTGGCGGCAGGATGTGGAAAATCCGGTACAGATACAACTTCTTCAGATTCTTCTGAAAGTGTATCGGAAGAATCTGAGAAAAAGGGAACCTCAGAAGAGGAACCCCAGAACGATGATTCATCGGAGACAGAGGAAGAGGTGGAGGGAGATGCAGCGACTCATTATATCAGAGATATCTATGCAGATCAGATATCTCGATATGATACGGCTCTTTCGGAACAATGGGAAGAGGAGCAGTATTATGAAGAAGATATGAGTGCGCTGGCTGCTTCATTTTATGAGGGGAATCCACTGGAGAATGTAGGATTTGCATTGATGGATCTGGGAAATGACGGATATTATGAGTTACTGATCGGTGCGATAAATGGAGCAGATCAGGATCCGGTTTTGTTTGAGGTCTGGACAGTGGAAGACGGAAAACCGGTGAAGTTGTGTACGAGTGGTTCACGTAATAGATATTATTTGTGCTATATGGAAGAAGATGATCTGTATCTGATCGCAAATGAAGGTGCCAATGGTGCAGCTAACTCTGCGGATCATTACTATCGGATGGACGGTACAAAAATGGCAGTGGTTCAGGGAGTTGTATTTGATGCGGAAGCAGATGAAGAGCATCCGTGGTTCCTTTCGGGAGATGATGACTGGGATATCTCGAATGATACTCCTGTCGATGAAAAAATGGCACAGGATATCATTGATTCTTATAGAAATTCTTATATCATACCGGAATATATTCCTTATAGTTCTTACAAATAATGCTAATTTGAATTTTGGGCTTCGATTATCATATCGCGGCCCTTTTTTTATAAATGTTGCAACAGTTTTCAGGTTCAAAGACTCTAATAGATATCAGAATAGGATAGCAGAGGAATTGGACAGGAAGGAGAAGGGAGGAGAAGGTATGCAATGTGATTCGAAGACGTTTGCAAAGATGTATGAAGAAATATATGTGGATCTGTATCGGTATGCTTTATGTATGTTAAAGAACCGGCATGAGGCGGAGGATGCGGTCAGTGAGGCAGTCATAGCTGCTTATGAAAATATCCGGAAACTTCGGAAAGAAAATGCGTTTAAGAGCTGGATATTTACGATTCTGGCAAACGTGTGTAAAAAGAAAATGAAACAGGCGACAAAGGAAGTACATAATGGTGTCGAATCGATGGATGACTGGATTGCTGCAGAGTCTCCCGATTACGGGATAGGGACAGATGTAAGGCGTGCATTTTTTATTTTGTCAGAGGAAGAGCAGATGATTGTGGGAATGTCCGTCTTTGGTGGATATAACAGTAAAGAAATCGGGAAGATACTCGGGATGAATTCCAATACGGTACGTTCGAGACGAAGCCGCGCGCTTCAAAAAATGGAATGTATATTAAAGTAAGGAAAGGAGACTGCGGTATGGATAAGAATGAAAAAAATGTAATGGACCGGATCCGAAAGGCAACTGATGATGTAGAAGTACCGGATCGCCTGAAGCCGGAACGGATGCAAGAAGTGTTAGAAGGGAAAAAGCCAAAGAAGAGATTGCAGATCTATCGGATTGGCCTGCTTGCTGCGGCCTGTCTGGCTGTTGTGTCAGGAATTTTGTTATGGATGAGCTCAAAAGAGGATCTAGCTGTAGGAATCAATAGAAGTCAGAATGGTGGAAAAGAAAAGATTAGTGACAATAAGCAGATTGCTTCTGCTGAGAACTATGAACAGATCTATGATTATATTAAGGAATATCAGGATCGTATGGAGATTCAGGAACGAAGTTCAACCACATACGATATTGGAAGTATGGAAATGGAATCATCGGAAGATAGTGCTGCCACGAGCGGCAGTTATTCTGGTGATTATTCTCAGACGAATGTCAGACAGGAAGGTGTAGATGAAGGCGATATTGTAAAGACGGATGGCAGGTATCTGTATGTGGTAGAAGACAACGGGCAGACTGTAGATATTGTAAAAGCCGATGGAGGAAATCTTGAAAAGTCTGGAAGTATTGAGCTGGGAAAAGACTATGATATCCGGGAGATTTATCTGAATACAGAAAAGCAAAAACTGGTGATAGTCTGTGAAAGGGTGGTATTGTACAATGACAGTTTTGAAGCACAGACGGATTCTGTAGAAGATGATTATGTATGGGAAGAGCAAAAGACAGTGGCGATTACGTATGATATCCAGGATGTGTCGCATCCTTCGGAAGAAGGAAGAGTATCTCAGAGTGGCAGCTATAGCTCTTCCAGAATGGCAGGAGGATATCTGTATCTTTTCAGTGAGTATTATGTCGGAGGAGAAATTGATAAAGTAGAACCGCGAACTTATATTCCGTTGATTAATGAGAAAACGATAGAAGAAAGCAGCATCTGTCTTCCGCAGATAGCTCAGGGCTGTATGTATGAAGTAATTACCTCCATAAATATTGAAAATCCCGATCAGGTGGAAGATAATAAAGCGATTTTCAGTAAAGGCGGCCAGGTCTATGTAAGTAATCATAATATTTATTTCTATGAGACGGAATGGAGTGATTTTGATTCTTCTGTAACAACCATCAGAAAGATTTCTTATCAAAATGGCCAATTGGAAGCAAAGAAACAGGGATCCTTCAAGGGGTATCTGAATGATTCGTTTTCCATTGATGAGTACGATGGATACTTAAGAGTAGTAACGACATTTGGTGATACCAATGCGGTATATGTATTGGATGAAAATCTGAAGGTTACCGGATCAATTGAAGATCTGGCAGAAGATGAGAGAATCTATTCAGCCAGGTTTTTCGGGGATACCGGATATTTTGTTACATTTAGGGAAACCGATCCGCTTTTTAGCGTAGATCTGTCGGACCCGGAAAATCCAAAGATTCTGGGTGAGCTTAAAATTCCAGGATTTTCTGAATATTTGCATTTCTACGGAGAAGATCGGCTGCTCGGAATTGGAATGTCGGCAGATGAAGAGACAGGAAGTGCAGAAAATGTGAAACTTTCCATGTTTGATATTTCTGACAATACAGACGTTAAAGAAGTGGCAATGTATGAGCTGGAGGATGTGTTTGGTACAGATGTTTCTTATGATTATAAGTCGGTTTTGGCAGATCCGGAAAAAAATCTAATTGGATTTGCAGGATACACATGGAGCGGTGAGAACTATTATCTGTTCACTTATGATGAAAAAGACGGGTTTATCTGTAAGCTGGAAGAGGAGATTAATGGAAATACTTCCAGAGGAACACGGGGAATTTATATACAGGATACTTTATATGTGATCCAGGGAAATGTCATTGAGGCATATCGTCTGTCAGATTCAGAGAAAGTAGGAGACTTTATATTGTAAATAAGAGCTGTAGTGTATTGTTATAATTAAAAAAATAGTTTAAAAAAATCAGAAAATTAAACAATAAAATACAAATTATAAATTAATAAAAAGAAAATATCAAAATAGTGTTGACAAATAGAAGGGCAGGTGATATTATATAATCAATCCAAAGGAAATCCATTATAAATCGAAAACAAGGATTCCTGACGAGAAAGGGAAGCTTGAAAATATCATAATATTAATAGTTTATATTTAATTTAAAGGCTGATCTTACATTTGATAAGATAATATTTGAAGATATTTCATATGAGGTATTTGGTAAAGCATCAAATGTTTTGTATCGAAAATCTTACTAAATATGAATATTAAGAAATGATAGAAAGAAGTATTTATAATTGGAGAAAAATGATTCTCATATGTTGGTGAGTATCATAATAATTGGAAATAAAAGCAAAGGAGGCTTAATCCATTGGACAATGTTATAGAATTTCATAATCAATATGTTAGTGGTATGGCAAATAGAAGTTCCCATAGAATAAGCCTTAACCATAGAAGATAGGAACCGGTAAGATAAGATTAGAGAATTGGAATCGGAGAAGTAGAGAACCGGATAATAAATATAGAGATTTGCAGACATATTGAATAGATACCACAGTAGAATAATTAGAAGATGTGTAAAGAAACATCAGATTATCTACAAACGTCGTTAATGATTTCATTTGAATTTGAATAACGAAAAAGGGAAATGGGAACATTTTGAAAAAGAATGATCCTCCGATTATAAATATGAATGTTATAAAATTGAATAGTTAATAGCCATCATGATAAAAGTTGTGATGGCTATTTTTTTCGTGAAGTGGAAGGAATGTAACTTTTGTAACTTTTGTAATATATTTTTAACATTTTTAGGAGGATATTTTGACAATACTCAGGCCATATGATAAACTTATATAAGTAAAAATGTAGGTTCACAGATTCGTTTAAATATATTATTGAGGTGAGAAATTTGGATAAATATGAATATCGGGTAAAAACGGAACAAATGCTTGAGTATTTAGAGCAGAAAAATTATAAAAAAGCAATGGATATTGCTGATATGATTGACTGGAGAAGAGTCAAGAATGCATCCATGTTGAATACGGTAAGTGAGATATATGAATACAATGGAGAGTTTCAGAAAAGCAGGGATGTTTTGCTTATTGCATTTGACCGTGCTCCTGGAAGCCGTAAGATTGTATATCGGTTGGGAATTTTAGCATTAAAGATTCATGATATCAGCGAAGCAACAGACTGCTATGAGGAGTTTGTAAAGATTGCACCGAAGGATCCGAATCAGTATATTTTAAAGTATAAGATATTGAGAGCTCAGAGTGCACCGCTGACAGAGCAGATTGCGGCTCTGGAGGATTTTAAGAAAGCTGAATATATTGAAAAATGGGCCTATGAGTTGGCAAAATTATATCATGAAGCAGGAATGACAGCGGAATGCCTGGAAGAATGTGATGATTTGATCTTGTGGTTCAGTGAAGGGAAATATGTATACCTGGCGATGGAACTCAAGATGAAGTATAAGCCACTGACTCCACTTCAGCAGGAGAAGTATGATAGTCGTCCGGGAGCTGCAAAGAAAAAGACGGTGGTGATGGAAGAGACTTCCGCTGATGAAGAAGAAGCTGATGAAGGCGAGAATGAAGTGCCAGAAACAACCGAAGAAGTAACTCGGGAAGAAGAGCCGGAAGAGGCTGAAGAAGAAGAGATATCGGAAGTGGCAGAAGCTGTGCCTGTTAATACAGAGGAAGTTCTCAGAGAGCAGGAAGCTTGGGACAGGGAAAACACGGAAGAAGAGCCAGAAGAAGATGATGCGCCAGAAGAAAAAGCACATTCTTCTATTACACAGATTGTAAAAGGAGCTACTTTGGAAGAGGCACTTGCCAATGGCGTTGCACTTGCAAGTGGAATTAATATAGAAGAAAAGGCCATGAAAGAAAGAGAAGATGAACTCTTAATGGGTGGTCAGATGCGGATTGATGATATCCTCCAGCAGTGGGAAGAAAAGCAGAAAGAAAATGCAGAGGCCATCGAGAAGCAAAAGCAAAAAGATGAGGAACGAATCCGCAGAGAAAGAGAAGAAGCAAAAGCGAGACAAGAAGAGGAGCGTCGTGAAGTAGAACGTAAAGCAGCAGAGGCCGCAAGAAAGGCAGCAGAGGAAGAAGCTGCAAGAAAGGCAGCAGAAGAGGCTGCAAAAAAAGCGGCAGAGGAAGAGGCCGCAAGAAAGGCGGCGGAAGAAGAAGCTGCAAGAAAAGCAGCGGAAGAAGCCGCGAAAAAGGAAGCGGAAGAAGAAGCCGCGAGAAAAGCAGCAGAAGAGGCTGCAAGAAAAGCAGCAGAAGAAGCTGCAAGAAAGGCGGCGGAAGAAGAAGCCGCAAGAAAAGCAGCAGAAGAGGCTGCCAAAAAAGCGGCAGAGGAAGAGGCTGCAAAGAAGATGGCGGAAGAAGAGGCCGGAAATATGCAGGTTCCAGAGTGTACACTTTTGGATTATTTGAAAGATAATTGTCCGGGAGAAGACGAGACTGCAATTCACTATTATGGAACGAATGTAATCTGGAGCACTGTTTTTGAGCAGACGGAGGCGGTTGCACGTTCTTTGAAGACTTTAGGTTTCAGGGAAGGTGATCAGATCCCTGTATTCTTGTGTACCGTTCCAGAGTTTGTATATCTGCTTCTTGCTGCAGAGAGAATAGGGGCTTCTTTATTATGTCGTAATAATTCATTAGAAGAAAACGTAGAGGCTGTTGCAAAGTCAGGAGCAAAAGCAATTTTTGCACATGATTACCTTAGCCAGGATGAGTTGGAAGCATATCTGTCAGGAAGCAATGTGGAAAGAGTCATTCTTTTGGAAACATGTTATTCTGGAAACCGTGAAGCAATGCCGGATTATATTCAGAAGAATCTTGATGAGTGTTATCCTGTGAATGCTGCACAGGGAAAAGCAGTTATGAGTTGGGATGAATTTATGGCTCTTGGTGATTGCTATATAGGAAATGTGGATACAGCAATTGATACTAATCGTCCATTGTTCCGTGCTTATACGAATGATTCCAATGGAAATCTGAAAGAGGTAATCCATTCTGCGCATACAATGCTGGGTGTAATTCAACGGTTGAGTTCTGATGATGTATCGGAGCAGTTCCGTTCGACAGAACTGGTAACTCAGATGTGTCCGGCTGTATCATATGTTGCCGCATCTGTATTAATGCCTATGGCATCTGACAAATTGCTGATTCTGGATCCGTTCTGTGCACCAAAGGATGTTGAACTGGAAAAGAAACGCTATCACCTGGATGCAGAAGCAGAGAGAAAAGCGGCAGAGGAAGAAGCTGCAAGAAAAGCAGAAGAAGCAAGAAAAGCGGCAGAAGAAGCTGCAAAAAAACCGGCACAGGAGATAGGAAAGACACAGAGAATTCCAGATGATATCGTAAGGCTGATGGAAGAAATGGAAGGCGGAACGGAAGATTCAGAGGATGAAGTCGAAGATTTTGATGACGTATTTGAAGAAGATGAATTTATCGACGGAATGGAAGAAGAATTGGAAGGCGTTAATTTTGAAGAAGATGACTTCTTTGAAGAAGAGGATTCTTTTGAGACAGATGAATATGTCGAAGAAGAAGATTTTGAAGAGTTAGGAGAAGATTTCGAGGAAGAAGACTTCGAGGAAGAAGATTTTGAAGAAGAGGACTTCGAAGAGGAAGAAGACTTTGAGGAAGAAGACTTCGAGGAAGAAGACTTTGAGGAAGAAGACTTTGAAGAAGAAGACTTTGAAGAAGAGGACTTCGAGGAAGAAATGCTTGAGGATGATTCTGAGGAAACTGATACGGAAGAACTGGTAATAGAAGAGCCGTCTGAGGAAGAGATTCAGGAAAGAATCAAGAAATCGAAAGGCGGAGTTCCATTTGATACCGGATTTGTTGTAACGGGCCGATATGACTTAAGTGCCACGAGTGAAATTGGTCTGAAAGCTGGTCTTACAGAGGAACAGAAGAAGCTGTTTTCTTACTTTGTTCCTGTCAGAGGAATGAGTGAGCAGATTGTTGAAGTACTGGATAATGACAGAAGAGCGCAGAGAGAAGGAACTTCCAAGACAGGAAACCTTCTGGTAATTGGCCGTAAAGGTTCTGGTAAGACAGTACTTGCAGTCGATATTGTGAAAGCAATTCAAAAACAGAGAAACTTAAAGCAGGGTAAGGTTGCAATTGTAACCGGTGAGTCGCTTAATAAGAAGGAACTTACCAATATTATTCAGAAGCTTCGAGGTGGAGCGATTATTATTGAAAAAGCCGGAAAGCTGAATTCCAGAACAATCAAAGAGCTGAATTATCTGATGGAAAAGAAGACAGGAGAGCTTCTGTTTGTATTAGAAGATCAGAGAAAACCGCTGGAGCGTCTGTTGACAGCGAACCCGGAATTCAAGAAGAAGTTTACTTCAAAACTGGAACTTCCGGTATTTATCAATGATGAACTGGTGACCTTTGGTCAGACATATGCAAAGGAAAATGGATATAAGCTGGATGAGATGGGAATTCTTGCATTATACAGCCGTATTGATATTATGCAGCGGGAAGATCATGCAGTATCTGTTTCGGAAGTGAAAGAGATTATGGATGAAGCAATTGCCCGTTCACAGAAAGCGAATGTCAAGCATCTTGCCAGAAGAGTATTTGGAAAGAGTACAGATGAGTCTGACAGAATTATTCTGAAGGAAGAAGATTTTAAAATCTAAATAAATTTAAACAGGGTTTTGGCGTGTAAATTTGCCAAAACCCTTTCTTTTTGTCAGACACTAAAGTATAATGTTAGTATATAATCCAATAGAAATGCGAGGGTTAGCTATGGCAGGAAAAAAGATAAAACCATATGAGATCGGCGAGTTAGATCATTATCTTTTCGGACAGGGGAATCACTACGAAATTTACAAGAAGATGGGTGCGCATCTGGTAAAAAATGGGAAGAAAGAAGGCGTATATTTTGCGGTCTGGGCACCGCATGCACGTTCCGTATCTGTAGTGGGTGAGTTTAATGACTGGGATATGGACGCAAATCCGATGGAACGGGAAGAACCACTTGGAATCTATACTTGTTTTATTCCGGATGTGAAAGAATTCGATATGTATAAATATTGTATTGAAACATATTCCGGAGAGCATGTTTTTAAAGCAGATCCTTTTGCAAATTATGCAGAAATGAGACCGGGTACCGCATCAAAAGTTGTGGATATTACGAAGATCAAATGGACGGATTCAGATTGGATGACGAAGAGGGCGTCATGGGTACATACGAAAGAACCCATGTCTGTGTATGAGTGCCATATTGGTTCCTGGAGACGTCATCCGGGAACGGAAGACGAAGGATTCTATACATACAGAGAATTTGCGAAAGAGATTGTAAAGTATGTAAAAGATATGGGCTATACGCATGTTGAGCTGATGGGAATTGCGGAGCATCCATATGATGGGTCCTGGGGATATCAGGTAACCGGTTATTATGCACCGACATCCAGATATGGGACGCCAGAAGATTTTGCCTGGATGATTAATTATCTGCATCGTAATAAGATTGGTGTTATTCTGGACTGGGTTCCGGCACATTTTCCGAGAGATGCACATGGACTGGCAAATTTTGATGGTACACCGACTTATGAATATGCGGATCCGAGAAAAGGAGAACATCCGGACTGGGGAACCAAGATCTTTGATTTTGGGAAGAATGAAGTACGTAACTTCCTGATTTCTAATGCGTTGTACTGGATTGAACAGTTCCATGTAGACGGACTTCGAGTAGATGCGGTGGCATCGATTCTTTATCTGGATTATGGTAAGAGAGATGGAGAATGGGTTGCGAATAAATATGGTGATAATAAGAATCTGGAAGCAATTGATTTCTTTAAACATCTGAATTCCGTAGTGCTTGGAAGAAATCCTGGAACGCTCATGATTGCAGAGGAATCTACTGCATGGCCGAAAGTGACAGGAGATGTAGAGGATGGAGGACTTGGCTTCAGCTTGAAATGGAACATGGGCTGGATGCATGATTTTACGGAATACATGAAACTGGATCCTTATTTTAGAAAGGATAACCATCATATGATGACATTTGCCATGAGCTATGCATACAGCGAGAACTATATTCTGGTGCTGTCTCATGATGAAGTAGTTCATCTGAAATGTTCTATGCTAAATAAGATGCCGGGACTTGGCCTGGATAAATTCTCTAATCTGAAAGTCGGATATGCATTTATGATGGGACATTCTGGAAAGAAACTTCTCTTTATGGGTCAGGAATTTGCACAGCTTCGTGAGTGGAGTGAAGAGAGAGAACTGGACTGGTTTCTTCTGGAGGAAGAGCCGCATGTTCAGATGCAGAGCTGGGTGCGAGATCTTCTTCATCTGTATAAGAGCCATAAGGCAATGTATGAGATGGATCAGAGCTGGGAAGGATTTGAATGGATCAATGCAGATGATGCATATAGAAGTGTTTACAGTTTTATGAGACATTCTAAGGATAAGAAACGCAATCTGCTGTTTGTATGTAACTTTACACCGATGGAATGGAAGGATTATCGTGTGGGAGTGCCGCGCAGGAAACAATACAAGCTGATTATGAACAGTGATGATGTGAAGTATGGCGGAACCGGAAAGAAGAGGCCTGTTGTATATAAAGCAGTAAAGAAGGAATGTGATGGAAGGCCATACTCATTTGCCTATAAGCTTCCGCCATATGGTGTAGCCATCTTTGAGTTTTAGATAAGAATACGAGTATAAAAATAGGAACTGTATAACAGTTCCTATTTTTTATACTTTGCTATTCGGCAGATGAATCTTCACTGGTGCTGTCATCTGCTCCCGTTCCGGCGTTATCCGGAAGCTGGCTTTCATCTGTATCGGCAGAACCGTCATTATCCTGACTTCCATCGGAAGTGGCGCTGTCAGATGAATCATCCAGGGAAGAATCAGGAGTGGAATCATCGCTGGTGTCAGTGTCACCCATGTTATCCGTATCTGTATCGTCTGCCGCATCAGCGTCGTCAACGATTTCATCCTTATCGGTCTCATCATCAGCATCATCTCCACCGAAGAGATCTTTAAAGAAGTTTACAATCTTACTCCAGAAACCGCCCTCGTCTTTTTCCGCAGCATCATGAACCGCATCGAGAGTACTGTCTATGATGGCACTATCGCCGAAAAGATCATCCTTTGTCTGATTGATAATACCGCCGTCACTAGTATCATCACCGGTAAAGATTCCTTTGATGGAACTCCAAAGATTGGAGAAGAATCCTTTATCTTTTCCGCTTAGATTATCAAGAGTGTTTTTTAATGCTTTTACATCATAATCATATTGAGAAATGGTCTGCATCAAAGATACGATTTTGGCCATCTGGTCTTCTGTTAATGTGATGTTGTAATTGGAAGCAGCGTCCTGAACTGCGTCCTGAATCTCTCCTTCGTCCTGAAGGTTCTCTTCAATGACTTCTTCTTTGACATCATTCATCAGACCGGTTGCCTGTTCCTGACCGATCGCATCGGCAAGTTCACCGGTTGTTACAAGTTCCTGAGTAGCTGCTTCCTTCTGGCCTTCATCCAGAGTTTCACCACTGGCTGCTTCATAGGCCATCATGATTCCTGTCAGTGCACCGGTTCCGGATACTTCGATTGGAGAAGCGGCAACGACATTACAGTTTTCAACACCGGAAGTAAGAAGTGTACTGGAAATCATTGCGCTTGTTACATAAGTAAGGTTTGCAACCTTTACCTGGATTCCGCCGCTTTCTGTGGGTTCTACATAAGAGCAGCTGTAAGTGCGGGTTCCGATTTGTGCTTCAGATGCAATCCCTTCCATGTACTTGCGTTCGTCTGCATTGGTAACTTCAATGGTTTCGACCTGGTCTGCAGATGTTCCAAAGTATTCATACATAGAATTCTTTTGATCTTCTGAAAGATTTGCGCCAAGAGTTACGACTTTGGAGCTGTCTGCACGAGCAATCATAGGAAGACCGCTTACGCTGAGAACTGCCGCCATCATAACTGGCAATATTTTTTTAAACTTTTTCATAATGCGTGGTGTAATCACCAAGCCCCCTTTTCGTTAAATATACTGTATTTCAGATACTTCCTTAATATAACATATCGGAGAGTATTTGCAAAGAAAATATGCCTTAACTATTTCTAAAGATTTTCTGTAGTCGTCTCTCGAATTCGGTTTCTTCGATGACCCCGCGCATGACGCTAAGAATCTTCTGGTTTTTGAAAAAGACAAATGTAGGAATGATATCTGCTTCATATTCGGCAGCAAGAACAGCAGATTCGTCAATTTCTACTTCGCAGAATTTGATCTGGCCAGAATATTTTTTCTCTATTTCTTCTACCACTGGTTTCATCATTGCACATTTTCCACACCATATTGCGTAGAACATGACAACGGTTGGAACAGGGCTCTTTCTGGCTTCCGTTTCAAAATTTTTGGCTGTCAGATGTAACATATGAAATCAACCTTTCTTTTTAAGATTTGCTTGAATTGGTTCAGCATCCGGGATTTAAAAATCTGCAGACTTCATCCAGAGATTTTTTCAGGCAGGATATTTTTCGGTTCAGAGTTTTCTTGCGATAAGTGAATTCACAGAGTTTTTGTTTGATACATTTCTTATTTTTACGTCCCATATCAGTACTTCCAGACACAGAATCTTCTATATTAATATATGTTATCTGCGTCTTGCGGCAACCAGTTTACAGATGGGATTCCCCTGTGCGGAGAATTTTTCTTCGTATTCCGTCATAATATTTCCCTGGCTCATGCTGGCATCCTGATGCAGATCATAAGTAAGAGCCTGGATCTTAAAGGTATCAGATGTATTTAATTGCTCAACAGAAAAATCAAAAAGCAGCCGGTTGTCCGTTTTGAATTCTACGGTGCCATCGGAGGTCAGAACTTTATCATATTCCGTAAAAAATTTACTGGATGTCAGCCTTCTTCTGGCATGTCTGGCTTTCGGCCATGGATCTGAAAAATTCAGGTAGATGCGGGATACTTCCCCAGGTGCGAAATCATTTGCAATATCATGTGCATCCATGCAGATAAAACGGATATTGGAAAGAGACTCCTGCGCGGAAGTATCCATGTTCTGGAATCTCTCTACAGCTCTTAACAGGACGCTGGAATAACGTTCGATTCCTATGTAATTAATCTCGGGATTCTGTGCGGCAAGCGTCAGAAGAAACTGGCCTTTTCCCATGCCGATCTCAATGTGAAGTGGATGGGTATTCTGGAAGACTTCTTTCCATTTTCCCTTCAGATTTTCTTCATTTTTAATAACTTCATTACACTCTTTTAAAACGCTCTCGGCACGAGGAATATTTCTAAGGCGCATAAGCGGTACCTCCATGAGTTTTCAAGTATTTACGTACTTTTCTTAGTTTATAGATTTGAGAGAGAAATGTCAATGAAATCCGAAAAACCGCTGTAAAAAGCCTTGTTTGGGATAAAAAAAAGTATCTATAATTAAAGCGATGGAATTCTATGGGAATAATATTGTTATAAAATAGACAAAGTCCAGTAAATTTGGTAAATTTTACTATGGAAATTTAAAGAAATAAGAGTATTATTATACCATGAGCAAAAAGCCAGACTTATAGATTGGCAAATATATAGAACAGGAGGCAGTTTATGGATTCAGTGATTGAAAAATTGTCGGATATTGAAGCCACTGCAGAAGCAATCGTGGAACATGCCCAGGAGCAGAAGCATGAGATTGAAAAGCATATCCAGGCGAAGCGGGATCAATTTGACATGGAGCTTGAAGAAGAGACACAGGCAAAGCTGAAAAAGATCCGTGATGAGTCGGAAAAGCGGGTAGAGAAGATTCTGAAGGAGCAAAGAGAAAAGAATCAGTCTACGATTGACAATATTAAAAAAGAGTATGAAGAAAATCACAGTATATACGCCCGGGAAATTTTAGAGCATATCATAGAGGTGTAGATTATGGGTAATGTAATGACATACAGCGGGATCGTAACAAAGGTCCGGGCCATGTCGGCGAAACTTCTTACAAACAAGGATTATGATAACATTTCGAACCTGGGAAGTGTACCGGAAGCGATCGAGTATCTGAAAGGCAAGCCGGCGTATGCGGAGTACATGAACAGGCTGGATGTATCTTTGTATCACCGGGGAAATGTGGAAAAAGTATTGTATCAGTCTCTGTTTGACGATTATTCCAGAATCTACCGATTTGCAGGGCTAAAACAAAAAAAGATCTTGAAGCTCTACTGGAAACGGTATGAAGTGGATCTGATCAACTACTGTCTGCGTATCGTATTTAATCATTATGACAAACCGTTTGATCTGGAATATAAAAAGGAATTTTTCGACAAATATTCCCAGATATCGATTGATAAACTGATTACATCGAAGAATATTGATGAACTGGTAGATAATCTGAAAGATACGGAATATTATGAACCGCTTTATAAACTTCGGAAATCTGAATCAGCTACATTATTCGATTATGACCTGGCGCTGGATCTGTATTATTTCTCCATGCTATGGAAGAAAAAGAAAAGAGTATTGAAGGGAAAAGAACAGGAACAGTTTACCAGAGAGTATGGTACGAAGATAGATCTTCTGAATATCCAGTGGATCTATCGGGCGAAAAAATACTATCATATGCTTCCGCCGGATATCTATTTTCTTACGATTCCAATTCACTACCGGCTCCGTCTGGAAGAGTTTAAACTGTTAGTGGAAGCTCCGACACTGGAGCAGTTTGAACAACAGCTGAAACTGACTTATTATGAGAAGAAGTTTCACGGACTGGATGATCATAAAACACTGGAACAGATGTACAAGGATTGCCTGGATAGATTATATACAATGGATCGAAGGAAAGACCCTTATTCCATTGCGACGATCAGTTCGTATCTGTTCCAGAAAGAAGAGGAAATATATAAACTAACAACTGCCCTTGAATGTATCCGTTATGGCTTGTCGAAGGGTGAAACGTTAGGATACTTAGGAGGTGTGGTTCAATGATTGTAAAGATGAAGTTTTTAAGCATCAGCGGCCCCAAAAATGATATTGACCGTGTGTGTGATGTGTATCTCTCCAAGTACGAGATGCAGCTGGAAAATGCAATCGCCGAGCTGAAGACGACCGACAATCTGCAGCCATTTGTAGAGGTGAATCCTTATAAGGAACCGCTTGCAAAAGCAGAGCAGTTTACGGCGCTTCTGGGAGATGTGAACAAAAAAGCAGATGTATCCATGTCCAAAGAAGAGATGATGGATATGATCCGGGATATTAATCATGACTATTTAAGGATGCTGGAGCAAAAAGAGCTCCTCAAGAAAAAGGCAGATGATCTGAAGGAGAGATTGAATGTATTAGAACCGTTCCGGACCCTGGAGCTGGATATGCATAAAGCTCCGAGATATAAGTATATGAAGATCCGGTTCGGAAGAATTGGCGTGGATTATTATAAGAGGCTGGAGAAATATTTGTTTGATGATCTGAATGCCATTTTTATTGAAAGTACCAGAAATGAAAATTATGTTTATGGGTGCTATTTTGTCGCAAATGCTGATTCCAGTAAAGTAGATTCGGTATTTAATTCGCTGCATTTTGAAAGAATTACGATTCCGGCTGCATACGTGGGTACCCCGGCGCAGGCATGTGATGAGCTGCAAAAAGAGATTGATGATAATCAGAAAGAGATTGAGCAGCTGGATCGGAATGTCGAACAACTGATGAGGAGTCATGCATCCCAGCTTCTGGGAGCGCAGAAAAAGCTGGAGGGATGTTCCAATAATTTTGATGTCCGCAAATTGGCGGCAAGAATTGAAGAAGGCGAAGAAGAGGATAAGGAAGATTATTATATCCTTTGTGGCTGGATGGGTGAAGATGATGTGAAGAAGTTCCTGGAAGAATCGAAGAATGACGACAGGGTATTTGTTGTTGTAGAAGAAGACCGGGAAAAGTTCTTTGGAGATCCTCCGACAAAGCTGAAAAACCCGAAATTTTTCAAACCATTTGAGATGTTCATCCGTATGTACGGACTACCATCACCGAATGAACTGGATCCGACGATGTTTGTAGCACTGACGTATACATTTATTTTTGGAGCTATGTTCGGAGATGTAGGGCAGGGGCTGTGTCTGTTTATTTTTGGCGGACTTTTGTATCTGACTAAAAAGATGAATCTTGCGGGAATCATATCGATTGCAGGCATTTTTTCAACTTTCTTCGGTTTTATGTTCGGAAGTGTGTTTGGATTTGAAAATATTATAGAACCAAGGTGGCTCAGACCGATGGAAGCCATGACGAAGCTTCCGGTTGTCGGGCAGCTGAATACCGTATTTGTTGTGGCAATTGCATTTGGTATGGCACTGAACTTGCTGGTAATGCTCTTTAACGTATTGAATGCGGCAAAAGCGCATGATCTGAAAAATATGCTGTTTTCCAATAATGGACTGGCAGGATTCGTATTTTATGGCTTTCTTGTATTTACAATTGTACTGTATATGACAGGGCACAAAGTACCGGGAAATATCCTGATGGTGATCTTTTTGGGAATTCCGATCCTGATGTTTGTTTTCAAGGAACCACTTGGCAATCTGGTAGAGAAACGGCATGAGAAAATGGAAGAAGGAAAAGTCATGTTTCTTGTGCAGGCATTTTTCGAATTATTCGAGACGATGCTGAGTTATTTTTCCAATACCATTTCTTACGTGCGAATCGGAGCATTCGCAGTCAGCCACGCAGCCATGATGGAAGTGGTACTGATGCTGTCCGGGGCTTCATCTGGAAGTACGAACTGGATCGTATTCGTACTGGGCAATCTTCTCGTGTGTGGCCTGGAAGGGCTGGTTGTCGGAATCCAGGTGCTTCGTCTGGAATATTATGAGCTGTTCAGTCGTTTTTATAAAGGAACAGGAAGAGAGTTCAAACCATTTAACAGTGTAAAAGAAGAACAATAATAATCCAATTATTAAGGAGGATATCAATTATGAATACTACAGTAAAATTATTACTTATTGCAACTTTAATGCTTAGCATCATCATTCCATTCGGTTATTTCCTGATTGGCCAGAAGACAAAGAAACGTTATAAGAGAGCGGTCGCAACGAACGTATTTTTCTTCTTCGGAGCGCTTGTTGTTGCCGGAATTATGTTACTTGGCGGTAATCCGGTACAGGCGGCAGATGCAACAACAGCAGCTGCTTCTAATGCAACCGGGCTTGGATATATTGCAGCGGCATTATCAACAGGAATGTCCTGTATCGGTGGTGGTATTGCAGTTGCCAATGCTGCAAGTGCGGCTCTTGGTGCGATCAGTGAGGATTCCAGCGCACTTGGTAAGTCTCTGATTTTCGTAGGTCTTGCAGAAGGTGTATGTCTGTATGGACTGATCATCTCCTTCATGATCATCGGTAAATTGTAAGATGAAGATGTATCTGATCAGTGATAATGTCGATACGCTGACGGGAATGCGTCTGACGGGAGTGGATGGGATTGTGGTTCATGAAAGAGAGGAGCTGCGAAAGGCCATTGAAGATGCCATGAATGACAAGACTATTGGAATTATCCTGCTTACGGAAAAGTTCGGAAGAGAATTTCCAGATCTGATTGATGAGATTAAACTGGAGAGAACCATGCCGCTTTTGATTGAGATTCCTGACAGGCATGGAACCGGGCGTAAGAAAGATTTTATCACGTCGTATGTAAATGAGGCAATTGGGCTGAAACTGTAAGTGCGACAGGAAGATGGACGAAAAAGTCTGGATTTTAAAGGCCTAATAATCGGGAAGAAGGTGACATACTTGACATTAGAAGAGAAGATATCACATCTGCAGACCGCAGCCATGGAAGAGGCAAGGGCTGAGGGAAATGCAATTATGAAGCAGCATGAGGCAGCGTTAGAGAATATATTTGAACAGCACCGTATTGAAGCAATCCGTCAGTCGGAAACTCGGGTGAAAGCAGAGGGAGTTACGGCAGTACAGCAGTTGAATATGGCAATGTCTGAGGCGCAGCTGCAGTTGAAGAGAGATTTAAGCAAGACGCAAAAGGAATTGAAGAAGAAGCTGTTTTCTGAGGTGGAAGAAATGCTTCAGGAGTTTATGCAGACGGAAGAATATAAACGGGTTCTGGTGCAATATATTGTTAAATCTGCGAAGTATGCGAACGGAGAAGCAGTTACGATCTATATTAATCCTACGGATGCGGATAAAAAAGAGTATCTGGAGGAGCATACTGGAATGACGCTTACCGTCAGCAAGGAGGATTTTATTGGAGGCGTTAGAGCCGTGATCCATGAAAGAAATATTTTGATCGATCATGCATTTAAGGGTGCATTGGAAAATGAATACCATAATTTCGTGTTCAGAGGAGGTGCTGGGGTTGAATAATGTAAGAACCGGAAAGATCTATGGCATTAATGGTCCCGTTATCTATCTGAAGGGAAAGCATGGATTCAAAATGTCAGAAATGGTTTATGTAGGTAAAGACAGACTGGTAGGAGAGGTTATTTCTCTGGATAAAGATCTGACAACAATACAGGTATATGAAGAAACTTCCGGTTTAAGACCGGGAGAGATTGTAGAGGGTACTGGCTCTGCGGTATCTGTAACGCTTGCACCTGGAATTCTGGATAATATTTTTGACGGAATTGAACGGCCACTGGAGAGAATCGCTGATAAAGGCGGGGCATTTATTACCCGTGGTGTCAGTGTGGATTCTCTGGATAAAGTGAAATTGTGGGATACACATATTACGGTGGCGCCTGGAGATATCATTCATGGCGGAACGATTATCGCAGAAGTGCCGGAGACTCGTGCAATCGTACACAAATGTATGGTTCCACCGGATATAGAAGGAAGAGTCGTATCTGTGGTTCCGGATGGTAAGTATACAATAGAGGATGTATTGATCACAGTTGAGCTGATTGACGGAAGTGTCAAAGAGATTACTATGACACAGAAATGGCCAATCCGTGTGCCAAGACCGGTACATAAGCGTTTTCCGGCGAGTGTACCGCTGGTTACGGGACAGCGTATCCTGGATACCATGTTCCCACTTGCAAAAGGCGGAACAGCAGCAATTCCGGGAGGATTTGGAACCGGAAAGACGATGACTCAGCATCAGATTGCAAAATGGTCTGACGCTGACATTATCGTATATATCGGATGTGGAGAACGTGGAAATGAGATGACACAGGTTCTGGAGGAATTCTCTGAGCTGGTCGATCCGAAATCGGGCAATCCTTTGATGGACAGGACCACGCTGATCGCCAACACCTCTAATATGCCAGTTGCGGCTCGTGAAGCGTCTATCTATACAGGACTTACATTGGCAGAATATTATCGCGATATGGGATATGATGTTGCAATTATGGCGGATTCTACGTCCCGTTGGGCGGAGGCCCTTCGTGAGTTGTCCGGACGTCTGGAAGAGATGCCTGCAGAGGAAGGTTTCCCTGCATATCTGGCTTCCAGGCTGTCTGCGTTTTATGAGCGTGCAGGTATGATGCAGACGCTGAATGGAAAGACAGGATCCGTATCTATCATCGGAGCGGTGTCTCCGCAGGGTGGTGACTTTTCTGAGCCGGTTACACAGAATACGAAACGTTTTGTACGATGCTTCTGGGGACTGGATAAATCACTGGCGTATGCAAGACATTTCCCGGCAATCCACTGGATGACCAGTTACAGTGAATATCTGAATGATTTAAGCGGGTGGTATTCTGATCACGTGTCACCGAAATTCATGGATTATAGAAACCGGATGATGACGTTATTGAACCAGGAGAGCAGCCTGATGGAGATCGTGAAACTGATCGGCGGGGATGTATTGCCGGATGACCAGAAGCTGATCCTGGAGATTGCAAGAGTGATCCGTCTGGGATTCCTGCAGCAGAATGCATTCCATAAGGATGATACCTGTGTATCCTTGGAGAAACAATTTAAAATGATGGATGTGATCCTTTATCTTTACAAGACCTGCAGGAAGCTGGTTGCGATGGGAATGCCGATGTCAGTGCTGAAGGCAGAGGGAATCTTTGAAAAAGTGATTGCAATCAAATATGATGTGCCGAATGATGACCTGCAGCTTCTGGATCTGTATAAGGTGGAAATCGATCAATTCTATCAGAGAGTCATTGAAAAGAATGCGTAGAGGGGGAATGAAAGATGGCAATAGAATATCTTGGACTAAGTAATATTAACGGACCTCTTGTAGTACTGGAAGGAGTACAGGATGCGTTCTTTGATGAGATCGTAGAATTTAAGGTAGAAGGCAATACGAGGAAATTGGGACGTATTGTAGAACTGGATGAAGACAAAGCACTGATCCAGGTATTCGAGGGAACCGAAAATATGTCTCTTACCAATACTCATACGAAATTAACCGGACACCCCATGGAAGTAAAAGTATCGACAGAGATGCTTGGGCGTACCTTTAACGGAATCGGACAGCCAATCGATGGACTGGGACCGATCCATTCGGATGATAAAAGGGATGTAAACGGCCTCCCGCTAAATCCAGTGCGCCGGGAATATCCGAGAAATTATATTCATACAGGTATCTCCGCAATTGACGGACTGGCAACGCTGATCCGCGGGCAGAAGCTTCCGATCTTTTCTGGAAACGGCCTTCCACACGATCAGCTGGCAGCGCAGATCGTAAAACAGGCATCTTTAGGAGATAATTCCGATGAAGAATTTGCAATCGTATTTGGCGCAATGGGTGTCAAGCATGACGTTGCTGAATTTTTCCGTAAGACATTTGAAGTGAGTGGAGTGTCAGATCATGTGTGTATGTTCCTGAATCTTGCAAATGATCCGGTAGTGGAAAGGCTGATCACGCCGAAGGTGGCCCTGACAGTAGCCGAATACCTGGCATTTGAATGCAATATGCACATTCTTGTAATTCTGACGGATATGACCTCATTTGCAGAAGCAATGCGAGAGGTGTCCTCTTCTCGAGGAGAGATCCCATCAAGAAAGGGATATCCGGGCTACTTGTATAGTGAACTGGCAACGATCTATGAGCGCGCAGGAATCGTGGAAGGATCGAATGGATCTGTGACACAGCTTCCAATCCTGACCATGCCGAATGATGATATCACACATCCGATTCCAGACCTGACAGGCTACATCACAGAAGGACAGATCGTACTGGACAGAAATCTTCATGGGCAGAGCATCTATCCGCCAATCAGTATTCTGCCTTCGCTGTCTCGACTGATGAAGGATGGAATTGGCGAGGGATACACACGTGAAGATCATCAGGCACTTGCAAATCAGTTGTTTTCATCCTATGCAAAAGTAGGTGAAGCAAGAAATCTGGCATCCGTAATTGGAGAAGATGAACTCTCTCCAATCGATAAGAAATACCTGAAATTCGGAGAAGAATTCGAAAAACGCTACATCGGACAGGGAGCAACAGAAAACAGAAGCATGCAGGAAACTCTGGATCTCGGATGGGAACTGTTAAAACTCCTGCCACGAGAAGAATTAGACCGAATTGATACAAAATTAATTGAAAAGTACTACCCACGTGAAGCGGATTAGGTAGAAAGGGGTGGTGTTTTATGGATCCCAGAGAATTTCCGACCAAAGGAAATCTGATGCTTGCGAAGAATTCTCTTGCGCTGGCACATCAAGGGTATGACTTGATGGATAAAAAACGTAATATTCTTCTGAAAGAGCTGATGGAACTGATCGATGAGGCGAAAGGGATACAGGAAGAAATAGATTCAACATTTACCCGGGCATACGCTTGTCTGCAGCGCGCCAATATTGAGCAAGGTATCAGTAAGGTACAGGAGCTGGCATATACAGTCCCACTGGAGGATTCCATCCGTATCCAGACCAGAAGTATCATGGGCACAGAAATTCCGCATATCAAATACGATGCAAAGCAGAATGATCTGACCTATTCCTTCAGCACAACACATGAGTCTATCGATATTGCCAGAGAAGCATTCCGGCAGGTAAAAGATCTGACGATTAAACTGGCAGAAGTAGAGAACAGTGCATACCGGCTGGCAACAAATATCAAGAAGACACAGAAGAGAGCAAATGCTCTTAAAAATATTACCATACCAATGTACAGCAATCTGGTGTATACCATCAATAATGCATTGGAAGAAAAAGAGAGAGAAGAATTCACCCGGCTGAAAGTTATAAAAAGAATGCAGGGAAAATAATTTAATTGGGGACGGAGGATTTTTAAAAATCCTCCGTCCCCAATTAAAAATGTCCTGTCCCTTTTTGAGCGGACTGACTGCTTTACTTTGCTGCAATCGTTTGCTATAATGGTTGCAATGAAAAGGAAGTGTGAAAATGACGATTTATGATATTGCAAAGCAGGCTGGGGTATCGGCCAGTACGGTTTCTCGTGTGATAAATGGGAAACCGGGAATTAAGGAATCGACTCGGCGGAAAGTGCAGAAATTGCTGGAAGAAAATTCATATACCCCGAATGCAGCGGCACGTGGACTTGTTATGCAGTCCTCGCGGTTTATTGGGATTTTGATTGAAGATATTCGTGTTTCCCATCATACAGATTCGGTCTATGTGATCGGACAGGAAATGATGAAATCTGGATATACATGTATTACGTTCAGTACGGGGATAGAGCCTGAGCAAAAGGCGAAGTATATTGAAATACTGGAACAGCGCCAGGTGGAGGGCGTTATTCTGATTGGTTCTATGTTTTCGTCGGATGTTGTAAGGGAAAGTATTGAAAGGCATCTTTCTAATATTCCGGTTGTGCTGGTGAATGGGACATTGGATCTGCCAAATGTGTATAGTATCCTGATCGATGAAGAGCATGGTACACAGGAATGTGTAGAGTATTTGTTGAAACATGGGCGCAGGAATCTCAGTTATATTATGGATGTGTCAACTCCTTCTAATACGAAAAAGCTTCGAGGATTCCGAAGTGGCATGGCGGCTGGCGGAATAGAGGAAGAAGATTGTCAGATTGTCTGCGCACCGGGGGAGAATACAAGTCCTAATGATTCAATCTCACGGGGATATGAGGCGGCAGAATTTTTGCTGGAACAGTATCCGGACACGGATGCTATATTGTGTTGTACAGATCTTCTGGCAATAGGATGTCTTCAGCTGTTACAGGAAAAGAAGATTTCTGTTCCGGAAAAGGTTGCAGTAATGGGGGTGGATAATACGTTGTATGGACGCATCTGTACTCCTGCTCTGAGTACTCTGGATAATAAGCTTGTGGAGCTCAGCATGAATGCAGCGCATGTGCTGCTGGATGTTTTTGAAGGCCGGGTAACCTCTCATAAAGTCATGTTGTTTACTGATATTATTTTAAGACAAAGTACATAAACGGAATCATTTACGTGGAGATTTATAGAGTGCTTCTCATTTTGCAGAAGCACTTTTTTTAAAATAACTAATACAATCGATTGCAATTATAGAAAGTAAAAACACAATATAAATTGTGAAAAGTCAACAAAATTTAAAGGTAATTATTGGCTATTTATTATCTTGAAAATAGATAAAAAATGCTGTATTTTATTATTATCAAGTTTGCAATCGATTGCAAAACAATGAGTTTCAGGAGGAGAATTTAAATGATTTACGGAAACATTAATGCGAAGGAAACAGAGGCTGCTTATACACCGGTAATCCGAAAGGCACTGGAGATTTTACGGACTACGGATGTAAGTGAGATGCATCATGGGAAATATCCGTTGGATGGAGATAAGCTGATTCTGCAGATTAACGAGATCACAACAGGACCTAAGAATACGAAGCGTCCGGAAGTGCACAGAGATTATATCGATGTACAGTATATGGTACGTGGACATGAATTGATTGGTTTTTATCCAGATTGTAAGGATGGAGTTGTGCAGGAAGACCTTCTGGAGGAAAAGGATGTATTGTTTTATGAGGAACGGTCTGACGTGAATGAATTGATGCTTCCTATGACGGATGGGTGTTATGCAGTATTTTTCCCGGAAGATGTTCATCGTCCATGCTGTATGATGGATGCCCCGGAAGATGTGAAAAAAATTGTACTTAAAGTTCGTGTAGATTCATTATAAGAAGAGGAGGAAAATAAAATGAGAGTTTCTTATGATACGATGTTGGCAGAATTTGAACGTGTGTTGAAGAAGTATGGATTTCAGGCAGAGCGTGCGCATGATGCAGCAGAGATATTTGTACAAAACAGCCTGTCTGGTGTTTATTCTCATGGCCTGAACCGTTTCCCGGTAGTGGTGGACTATCTGAAAAAAGGAGAGATTGATCCAGATGCGGAGGCAACCTGTGTTGCATCTTTTGGAAATATGGAACGCTGGGACGGGCACAGAGGATTTGGTCCACTGAATGCGAAGCAGGCAATGAACCGTGCGGTTGAGCTGGCTCATGAAAATGGGATCGGAATGGTGGCGCTTGGAAATAACAATCACTGGATGAGAGGAGGCACTTATGGATGGCAGGCTGCAGAGGCCGGATGTATTGGAATCTGCTGGTCTAATACTTGCCCGAATATGCCGGCATGGGGAGCAAAAGATAATCATATCGGCAATAATCCGATTATTTTTTCTGTTCCGCGTTCGAATGGGGAACATCTCATGGTTGATTGCGCACTTTCTCAGTTCAGTTATGGGAAACTGGAAACGACTCGTCTTGCCGGAAAGGAACTTCCTGTGGTCGGTGGTTATGATGAAGAAGGAAATCTTACAAAAGATCCAGGGGCGATCGAACGCACACGCCGCATGATTCCGATTGGATACTGGAAGGGAAGCGGTTTATCCATTATGCTGGATCTGATTGCTACCGTACTGACGAATGCAAATTCTGTATCAAAAATCGGAACATTTGGAGATGAGATTGGTCTGACACAGATTATGATCGCAATCGATCCATCCAAGTTCCAGGATGCGTCTGTTACGGATGAGATCATCAATGCAATTGTTACAGATGTAAAGAGCAGTGAACCGGTAAGTGAAGATGAAGAAGTAAGATGTCCTGGAGAAGGTGTGTGCCGCGTCCGCAAGGATAACCTGGAAAATGGAATTCCGGCTGCAGAAGAAAAGTGGAATGAAGTTCTGGCAATGTAGTGCTGATGGGAGGAAAGTGACTGTGAAAAAAGTACGTATAATATCATTTTTGCTCGTATTAGCAATGATGCTGGGATTATTAACCGGATGTAGGGCAGATGAAAAGAAAACGCAGATTATCCGGGTGGCTTTTAATCAGCCTGAAACACATCCGGAATATCTTGCATTGGCCGATTTCGGAGAAAAATTTAAAGAAGCGACTGATGGACGTTATGAAGTGGAAATATATCCGAACGCAGTTCTGGGAGATCAGGGGGCCGTAACGGAAATGGTCAGAACCGGTGCTATTCAGCTGGCAGTTGTGCCGATTTCCATTCCGGAAAGTTATAATTCGGATTTTGCAATTGTTTCTGCACCATATCTCTATGATAACCTGGAGCAGATGGAGACTGCAGCCAGAGAAGGCGTGTTTGATCCATTATTTACGACTACCAGTAAATATAATTTTGAGATTGTAACTTTATATACCTCAGGGGCGAGACATATTTATACAGACAAACCGATCGTGGAGCCGGAAGATTTAAAAGGATATAAGATCCGGGTACAGGATTCGGATACTTATTTAAAAATGGTAGATCTGATGGGCGGCGTTGGAATTGCCATGGCTCAGAGCGAAGTATATGCGGCTGTCCAGCAGCATGTGATCGAAGGCGGTGAAAATTCTGAGATCGTGTACAATAACTTCAAACACTATGAAGTATCACCATATTTCTCCTATACGAATCATCTGGTTATGACAGACGTAGTGGTAGCGAGTGAAGAATTCCTGGACGATATGGATGAGGAAACGAGAGAGATTTTTGATCAGCTGATCAAGGAATCTATGGAAACAGAGTTTGAAGAGTGGGACAAAGGAATCGAAGCAGCAAAAGAAGAACTGGAACAACAGGGAGTTACCTTTGTAGAAGCAGATGTAAAAGCATTTTAGGAAAAATGTGCGCCGCTTCTGGAATCCATTGCGAACCGCAGTGAGATGACCCGCCAGATCTATGATGATGTCATGGCTATTAAGGAAAGAGAGGAGGCTGCACAATGAAAAAAATAAGAGATGCTGTCAATAAAATCGTAGAAGGTTTTTCGGTACTGCTTATCGTAGTTATGGTACTTTTGGTTTTGTGGCAGGTAATTGCAAGATACATTCTTAACAGTCCTAGCTCTTATAGTGAGGCATTGACACGTTATATGTTTGTGTGGCTGGTAATGGTTACTTCTACGTATGCATTCGGAAGCCGTGAACATATGAGAATAGAACTTCTTCCATCGAAGCTTCATGGTAAGGCTAAGAAATATTTAAACATTGCCATTGAGGTGATTACAATCGTATTTGCAATCATTATTATGACTTTCGGTGGCAGTGTGATTACCCGGATGCAGATGGTTCAGATGGACTCCAGCATACATATCCCTATGGGTGTGATCTATTCGATCATCCCGGTTTGTGGTGTGATTGTTATATTTTATTGTATTTGTAACATTATGGATGAATGTAGATCCGGAAAGGAGGACGCCTAATTATGTCACTTGCTGTTAAAACCGCGATCGTTATGGTCGTACTGTTGGTTGTTATGCTGGCTATGGGTGTGTCCATCAGTGTTTCTGTAGGACTTGCTTCGGCCGTAGCCATGCTGTGCATGCTCCCGGCAGACATTTCATTTGCAACTTCCGCGCAGAGATTATTTGCCGGAGCAAATTCATTTTCCCTGATTGCAATCCCGTTCTTCATCCTTGCCGGGAATATCATGAATAATGGTGGAATTGCAGAACGTCTGGTTAATGTAGCCAAGGTCCTGTCCGGACGTATGCCAGGAGCGTTGTCTCAGGCAAATGTTGTTGCGAACATGTTATTTGGTGCAATCTCCGGTTCCGGTGCGGCAGCCGCTGCGGCAATCGGTGGGACGATCGGGCCGATGCAGGAAAAAGAAGGATATGATCCAGCGTATAGTGCTGTGGTAAATATTGCATCTGCACCGACTGGAATGCTGATACCACCATCCAATCTGATGATTGTATATTCTACGATTGCTGGAAGTGTATCGGTTGCCGCATTATTTACGGCCGGATATGTACCAGGAATCTTGTGGGGCGTCCTGGTTATGATTCTTGCCGGAATCACTGCTAAGAAACGTGGATACGTAGCAGAAGAACGTGTATCCATGAGTGTTGCGGTGAAAGTGATCCTGGATGCGATCCCAAGCCTTCTTCTGATCGTGATCATTATCGGAGGAATTCTGCTTGGAGTATTTACAGCAACAGAAGCAAGTGCAGTCGCTGTTGCATACAGTGTGATCCTGGCACTGCTTTATAAAGGAATTACATTAAAAGATCTTCCGGGAATTATTTTGAAGTCGGCAAAAATGACAGGTATTATTACACTGATGATCGGATTATCCTCCATCATGTCATGGGTAATGGCATTTACCAGTTTTCCGGATCTGATCGCCGGTGCGATTCTGTCCCTGACAAGTAACCAGTATGTGATCCTGGTTCTGATGAATATTATTTTACTGATTGTTGGTACTTTCATGGATCCGACTCCGGCAGTGTTGATTTTTACGCCAATCTTTCTTCCAATCTGTCAGACATTTGGAATGCATCCGGTACAGTTTGGAATTATGGTCAGCATGAACCTTTGTATTGGTACCATTACTCCACCGGTAGGTTCCATCTTATTTACCGGATGTAAAGTGGCAAATGTGAAGATCGAACAAGTTATAAAACAGCTTCTTCCATATTTTGGAGTCATTCTTGCAGAACTTTTACTGGTTACTTATATTCCGGCAATTTCAATGACACTGCCGACACTGGCAGGACTGATCAAGTAAGGAGCTTGTCATGGAAAAATTATTGTGTCCTTCCCTTCTGAATCTGTCTGATGATTATCTTAAAGATGAGATCATCCGCCTGGATCAAAGCGGAGTTGATATCCTGCATATTGATGTAATGGATGGAGAATATGTGCCGAATTTTGGCATGAGCTTTCAGGAAATCAAAACGGTTCGGGCAAATACTTCATTGCCGCTGGATCTTCATATGATGATGAAGAATCCGGGGCGTTACATCAGACGCTATGCGGAGTGCGGAATCAACATTATGTACATTCATCCCGATTCCGAACCGATTCCTACAGAAACTTTGGCGGAGATCCGAGAACTTGGCATTCATCCGGGGATCGTCATCAATCCGGGAATCTCTCTGGAAAGTGTAGCTGAGCTGTTCCCGCTGGTCGACTATGTATTAGTAATGACTGTAAATCCAGGATTCGCAGGAAGAGATTATCTTCCGTGGGTAGAACCCAAAATAGAAAGACTGGTAGAGATCCGTAAAAAATATCAGTTCCATATCGTTATCGACGGAGGCGTGACCTGGGAGATTATGGAGCGACTCTGGAACAAGGGAATCGAAGGATTTGTACTGGGAAAACAAATATTATTTGGTCAGGAAGAAGATTATAAAACGATCATTAAAAAAGTAAGAAAACATTCAAACTTTTCTTGTTGAGGGATTTATCCACGAGAAAAAAGGAGTTATCCACGAATTTGTGGGGATAACTCCTTTTTGTCAGACTATAATTGGCGGGATTTTTCTGTTGCGACATTAATACATTCGATTACGGTACCTCTCATGCCGCCTTTCTCCAGTGCCTCACATCCCTCGATGGTTGTTCCGCCAGGGGAAGTTACCATATCTTTTAGTTCTCCCGGATGCATTCCTTTTTCAAGAATCATCTTTGCGGTTCCGAGACAGGTCTGGGCAGCCAGACGATATGCAGTCGCTCTCGGAAGTCCCTGTTTTACGCCACCGTCTGCCATGGCTTCGATAAACATTGCCACATAAGCTGGTCCACCGCCGCTTAGTCCACATACCGCATCAATCAAATGCTCTGGAACCATCTCGATGATACCGATTGCTCCGCAGATAGCTTTTGCTGTTTCCAGTTCTTCTTCTTTTAAATCATTGTCAGAACAAAGAGCAAATGCGCCTTCGAATACCATTGCAGGGGTGTTTGGAAGAATACGTAAGATGCGTGGTGTTCCGCAGATCATATTCTGAAGACGCTCTACCGTAACACCAGCAACGATTGACATCATAGCTTTATCTTCCAATGCTTCCTTGCACTGCGCAAGTGCTTCTGCAGCATTCTGCGGTTTTACCGCAAGAAGAATCATATCGCTCTTTTTACAAACATCCTCATCATCAGCAGCAAGATGAACACCCCAGCTTTTCGCCTTTTCCATCATTGCCGGATTAATATCGTATACATAAGCATTTTCTTTTGGCAAAATGCCACTTTCCAGTGCGCCATACAGAATCGCACCACCCATATTGCCGCATCCGATAATACCAATTTTACATGTAATCATAGTTATGAACCTCCTTTATGGAATTCCCAGGATTTTTCTATGCTTCCTGGTGTTTCTATTAACAATTTTGTTCCTTCTGCCATGCATCTTGCCGCGTACATCATGCCTTTCTGTCCGATGCTCATGCCGGCCTGTTTTGCAGCTGCCCAGTGGTGCAGTGGGGTGCCTTTACACATGGTGGCGGCACTTATGGTGATGAGAGGGACGGTGTGGCTGACTTCCGATGCGTCAGTTCCGATGGAGATTGGAACGGGGGCATCTTCCAGTGGCTCGAGTCCTTCGAAATAGATTCCGTTGTTTTGAAGTCCGGCTTCTTCGGTGATCTTTGCTGCGAAGTCCAGTTCTTCCCGGGTATATTCTGGTGTTGGGATCCGGGTCATGGCGTCGTAATAGAGTTCGGTCAGTACACGGTTGACTTTCATTTCTTTGCAGCTTTTGACTAATTCGATATCCACGGTAGTCTCGGTCATTAATGCTGCACCTCTGGCGCAGTTATCTACCCGGCGGCTGGCATCTTCTGTGCGGGCACGAAGACTGGAACGGATGAAGTAATTGGTCATAGCGAAATCCGGGACGACGTTGGCGGGCTGCCCGTTGTCGATGTATGCATAGTGCATCCGTACATCGGAAGGAACGTGCTCTCTTAAATAGTTTACACCGATATTCATCAGTTCTGCTGCATCCAGTGCGCTTCTTCCATTTTCGGGTGCTTTGGAAGCGTGGGCGCTGACTCCGTGGAATCGGTAGTTCTTGATATCCTGCGCCTGCCAGATATCGTTGCTGATGCGGTTTCGGTCAAAGGGATGCCAGGTGACGGCAACATCCAGATCATCAAAGACTCCCTGTGTATTCATGACGATTTTCCCGGACATGATTTCTTCCGCCGGGCATCCGTAAACGCGGATTGTTCCGCAAGTTCCATTTTTTATCATATCTTCTTTCAGCGCGCAGGCAGCAGCGGCAACGGCTGTCCCGAGCAGATTGTGCCCGCAGGCATGTCCGAGGCCGGCCAGTGCGTCATATTCTGCGAGGAATCCGAGAATGGGCCTTCCTTCTCCCCATTCTGCCGTAAATGCTGTGTCAATCCCAGCCGTTTTCCAGGCTACCTGGAATCCATGACTGGAAAGATAGTCCGCCAGACATTTGGAAGAGAGTGTTTCCTGGTAAGCAAGTTCAGGATGGCGGAAAATATAGTCTGCTGTGTCTGCCAGTTCTGCCTGATGCTCATCCAGCCATTCGGAAATCATTGTTTTCTGATTCGTATTCAAAATATAAAATACCTCCTGCTTTTGAACTTGAACTAGTCATCCGGGTAAATACCATCCAGAACATCCAGATATTCCTGGCCGAATGTTTTCACATAATCAGAAAGCGCAAGATCTACAGCTTTCTGGCCCTGCTCGCCCAATAATTCGATTAAGGTTTTACAGATGGTATGCTTCAGGTGAGCTGTGTGAAAATTGAAATCTTTCATGCAGGAAGTTCCAAGTTCTTTTTTCTTCTTTGCAAGAGATTCCACTTCTTCCGGTGACAGTGGATATCCCCAGTCAAATTCACATCGACAGCCTCCCCAGCTCATGGATGTGGCAGTTGGAGTACAGACAAGATCCGAACGAAAGCCCTGGTAAACTGCATTGTCAACGTTGACGCAATAATATTTACCATATTCCGTGATGCCATGCTTTTTCCAGGCTTCGCACCATGCACATCTGGATATGTAGGTCTGCAGAGTCGGCTCTGTTCTTAATACACCGAATTCCATTTGTCCATCGTAGTCCGGTTTCCATTCACCGTAAGCCTGATTGGTCATCGTGTTCAATTCATCTCCATGTGCTAAAGCATTTGCGGCCATTCTGGAGCCACGCTCATTGCCGTAAGCGGTCATTCCTTCGAGAATGGCAGCTTTTCCTTTTTCGCCACATAATTCAATTGCGTGTTTGGCAAGAAATGCAAATAACATTGCATGGTGTTCTATTTTACAAGTGACAGGTTCATTAGCCATAATCAGACACTCCTTTTTGTTAACGTAGTATAATCATGTAAATTATACTACATTTGGAAGGAAAAGTCATAAATGCATAAAAATATATGCATATTTCAGGGGAAATATCAGATAGAAGAAAAAAATAGAGGAATGTCTGGTGGATAACAGGTAAAGGCAAAAAAGCAAAGGCTACTGAAGATCCACAATATGCATACCTGTATTTTCGTTGGATGATAGAAGTAATAGTGAATCCGGCTTCCAAGTGCATAAAGAGAAGGGAGATGCTCCTGAATCCTCTTGTGGGAAGAACCAGACCGTATTTTCCGAAAAGACTGGAAAATAATATAAAAGTAGGACGCACAGAGAAAACTGAAAAAAACACTTCCAAGAAATATTAGAATATCGATTGGAAGAAAATCTTCTCCGAATGTTCCAGTATAAGTGTAGAAGGCAGATATAGTAAAGCCCATTCCGCAGAGAACCGCCAGATAACGGGAATAGAAAAATAAAGTGAACGCGGGACGTCGGTGGATATATTCATATATGGATACAAACAGATAGGGAAAAAATAAAAGTTTCAGATGCTCCCATATCGATTCATTTACCGGACAGAATAAGGCTACAAAAGCAGATTGCCCGGACAGCTTGTACAGAAAATGATTCAAAGTTCCAAGAACAATAACCGTAAGCATGTAAGGCAATTCATGTTTGTGAAAATATCTATGTAAATGCTTCATAAATCATACCCCCTCTACTAATATATGAAGGGAAATAAAAAAATATGAAAAGATGATGAAAAAACACTTGCATTTTTGAAAATCATATTATATAATAACACTTGTCGTTACGGAGAACGTAATGAAAAATTGAAGAATGCGCGATTAGCTCAGTTGGTAGAGCACCTGACTCTTAATCAGGGTGTCCAGGGTTCGAACCCCTGATCGCGCAGTTAGGAATCACTGTTTTTGAAGCTTTGAGCTTTGGGGGCGGTGATTCCTTTTTTTTGAATAGAAATCTGGAGGGATTTATGAATATAGGAGAAGAATTAGTTCAGGGTGCAGGACATGATTCTTGCGACGGGACATAGTTCTCCTACTCTTGCATGTGGAGCCATGCTGGAACACTGTTTTTATACACCGTATTATGGGATGTGTTCCTGGGAGGAGATTCTGAAAAGTATCTGCCAGGCAGGCGCAGAGAGGATCCTTCTTTCCTCAGATTTAGGGCAGAAGAAAAGTCCAGATCCTGCAGATGGAATGGAAATGTTTGCTGGGAAGCTGTATGAATCCGGTATATCTGAGAAGGAAATACGGCAGATGATGGTGAGAAATCCAAGAGATCTGCTTGAAGTATGATAAAGAAGCAAGGTTAAATCTTTGTAAAGTACTTTGTTTTGTAAAATTTATTTTGGTACAATAAAATCAAGAAAAATCGGAGCATTGCTCCGAAGTAAAACAGAGGAAGTCATGTGGAAGATTGAATTGAAAGTGCAGTATCCAAATCTGAGTAAGAGGCAGCAACAGGCAGTGGATTATTTATTACAACAGGGTGAGCATGCAGGAACGATGACGATTCGGGAATGTGCGAAAGGTGCAGAAGTAGGGCAGCCAACGATATTGCGGATGCTTAAGAAGTGTGGATATGAGAACTGGTCTTCGTTTCAGCAGGAAGTCTGGAAGAGTATGGGACAGAAGGCAGAGAAGCCGGGGACGGAAGTTTTAGAAGGTTTCAGAGGAAGACGGGAAGGTTTGAAGGAAAGTGGTGTCCTCCAGATAATCCGGGATGATATTCAGATGATTGCGGATATGGCGGGACAGTTGGATCTGGATCAGCTAAATCAGGTAGTGAAAATTATGAAAAAAGCAAAAATCATAGATGTTTATGGAACGGATAATTCTGCCAATGCGGCAGCAGAACTTTCCGGAAGACTTTTGCATCTGGGGCTTACCAGCAGGAATTATTCGGATCTGTTTTTTCAGAAGATCAGTGCAGGGCACCTGGGAAAAAAGGACGTTGCGGTAAGCTTTTCTATTTCAGGAGAAACGATAGCGGTTATTGAGGCATTAAAAGCAGCAAAACAGTGTGGAGCAGTTACGGTTGCTGTAACCGGAGATGCAGGTTCCACACTTGCGGAATGTGCAGAATATGTATTTGTTACCCCTACCATTTATGCCCATGAGGTCAGTCGTTGGATCTCATCCCGTATCTCGCAGATTGCTTTTGTTGACACTCTTTGTGCGGCGATTATGGAAAGTGATATGGAAAGATTTGGGGAACAGCTTAGTAAATCGACCAGGGAATTTGCGGAGGATATTTCGGAACGCGCAAAGGGAAAAGAATAAAAAAGAATCAGGATAAAAATCGGAGCAATGCTCCGATTTTTTGCGTTTTTGAGAAGGTTGTGTTTATTTAGATTTAACCTAAATTTGATGGTTTGCGAGAAAAAAAGTGTTATGATGCAAACTGTGAAAAACAAGAGCAACAGAAAGGAACATTCATGCTGAAGAAAATCTTAAAAGATTCCCTGCCTACGATTATTTCTATGACATTATCGGGGATGTATAGTGTGGTGGATGGCCTGTTTATTGGGAAGTCTGCCGGGGATACCGGGCTGGCGGCAATTAATATTGCATGGCCAGTCACAGCGGTGATCACTGCAATTGGCATTGGAATTGGCGCGGGTGGAAGTGTTCTGATCTCTCATTTTAGAGGACAGGGAAAGAAAGAGGAAAGTCGGAAAGCGGGAGATAATACAGTTACCCTGCTGGTTGTGGCCGGTGCGTTGAATACAGTCCTGCTTCTTGTATGTTATCGAGAAGTACTATGGATACTGGGAGCGCAGAATGCGGTATATGAAGAAGCGGAAAAATACAGTGAGATTATAGTAAAGGGAAGCATTCTTCAGATATTAGGAACCGGTATGCTTCCAATCCTGAGAAATATCAATATGTCAGGGGCTGCTATGCTAAGTATGATTACGGGACTGTTTATCAATATCAGTGTGAATTATTATCTGATGTTTGAATGTGGTCTTGGCATTCGAGGAGCAGCTTATGGAACTGTAATTGCTCAGGGAATTGTAGCCTGCATCAGTATTATTCTTTTGTGGAAGAGGCAGAAGATCAGGCCTTGTATGGAGAAAACATTATCTGGCTCTACAATCCAAACAGGGATTACTGCTTTTGGAATGTCTATTGCGCCATCGGTAACGTTGATTTTTACTAACTGGCAATGTCTTGCCTATGGAGGCGATGAAGCTGTTGCGTGTTATGCGGTCATCTCATATATCGCTTTTCCTGTGCAGTATATGCTGTCCGGAATCGGAGATGGAACACAGCCGCTGATGAGCTATTATCATGGTGCTGGAAAATGGAAGGAAGTAAAAGAGATCCGGAAAATTGCGTATTTGCTTGCCGGAGCAATCGGCTCAGCGGCAGCAGTGACGGCAGGAGTGTTATCTCCATATATAGGAGGCTGGTTCGGATTATCCGGCGAAGCTTTGAAGTATTTTGGAACTGGTATGAGGATTAGTGCACTGGCATTTTTGGTCCTGGGATTTGTGAAGTTCAATGCTGCATATCTGAATGCAACTATGCAGACGAAAAAGGCGGTCTTTCTTACTTATATAGAAAGCTTTCTGGTCGCGCCGGTGCTTTTATATCTGATTCCGGTATTTGCAGAAATCAATGGAGTATGGCTTGCTTTTCCGGCAGCGGAAGTAAGTATGCTTCTGATTTATAAAATGATAAAAACAAAGGAAGGGAAAAAATGAGAAAGAAACTGACATTTAAGAAAATGAGTAGTGCGTGGCTTTTTGTAATTCCGGCACTTATACCTCTGATTGTGTTTTGGATCTATCCGATTTTAAGATCCATATGCATCAGTTTTACAGACTGGGATTACATGTCGCCTACATATAATTTTGTGTTTTTCGACAACTTTATAGCATTGTTTAGGGATCAAAGATTTTATGATGCTCTTTGGAATACAGTGGTATTTACGCTTGGGACTCTGCTCCCGACGATTGTATTGGGACTGATGTTGGCACTGCTTCTGCAGAAGTCTTTTAAAGGAAGCGGAATTATCAAGTTCATTCTGTTTTCTCCATGGATTACACCGACGGTCGCAGTTTCAATCGTATGGACATGGATCTATGATCCGGGAACAGGCATTGCCAATACTATTCTGAACTTATTCGGACTTCCGGGACTTCAGTGGATCAAAAGCTCTCAGACAGCCATGCTTGCAGTGATTATTGTAACAGTCTGGAAGAGCCTGGGATATGCTATGATATTTTATTTGTCTGCACTGGAAAAGGTTCCAAAAGAACTTTACGAAGCGAGTGGAATGGATGGTGCAAAAAGCTGGCAGAGATTCCGAGATGTCACAATTCCTTGTATATCGCCGACCACGTTCTTTCTGATGATCATTACGATGGTAAATTCTCTTCAGGCATATGATCAGATTCAGATCTTAACACAAGGCGGTCCTTCTGGAAGCACCCGAACATTGCTATATATGTATTATCAACTGGGGTTTGAAGAGTTCAATATGGGACAGGCAACTGCAGTGGCAATCGTGCTGATCGTAATTACCGTGCTGCTATCAGTGATTCAGTTTACTGGTTCTAAGAAATGGGTGCATTACTAAAGAGGAGGCAGAAGCAAGATGAAGATAAGAATAGGATTGGAAAAGACAGGAAGGGCATTGCTCCTCTTTGTATTCAGTGTATTTACCGCATTTCCTTTTTTCTGGATGGTGTTGAGCGCCTTGAAGACAAAAGCAGAGATCATGGATGTTTCAAAATTCTTTCCGGCAGAGTTTCAGTGGAATAATTTTTATGAAGTTATTTTTCAATCACCTTTACTGAGATATGTAGGAAACAGTTTGTTTGTGTCGGTTATTACACTGGTTATTCAGATCGTGACAGCGGCAATGATAGCGTATGCACTTGTATTTATGGAGTTTAAGGGAAGAAAAGTATTGTTTGCCATTATTATGGGAACGTACATGCTTCCAACGGCAGCAACTTATATTCCAAGTTATATTATTTTGTCCAAACTTCATTTGTTAAATACTTTTACAGGTCTGATCGTATCGAACTGTGTCAGCATTTTTGGTATTTTTTTGCTTAGGCAGGCATTTATGCAGGTCCCGTTGGGAATAGTAGAAGCGGCAAGAATTGACGGTGCCTCAAACTGGAAGATTCTGTGGCAGGTAGTATGCCCGATGACAAAGTCCTCTTTTATTACATTTGGACTTATGAACTTTATTACCTGTTACAACAGTTATATGTGGCCTTCTCTGATTACGGATTCGAATGAAAAAATGATGGTTTCCCAGGGCCTTCGAAAGTTCTTCATCGAAGGAGGCGCTTATGGAACTGAATGGCCGCTTGTTATGGCAGGAAGTGCGTTGATCGTATTACCATTGTTGATTCTGTTTGCATTTACCCAGAAATGGTTTATCAATGGAATTGGCGGAGATACCGGTATGAAGGGGTAGTTCCCTTTTATATATAGAAGATTATAATGAATAATAAGGAGAAAAAACATGAGAAAAAGATTATTAGCAGCATTGTTAGGAATGACAATGGCAGCAGGATTGCTTGCAGGATGTGGAAGTAGTGATTCAAAGGAAGCTACAAAGACAGCAGATGGAAAAGTTCAGATTGATTTTTGGTATTCTGGTGGAAAGACAGCAGTCAATGTTTTTCAGGAAATCGTAGATGAGTTTAACGAATCTCAGGATCAATATGAGATTAAAACAACTACTCAGGCAGATTATTCAGAAACATATGAAAAGCTTCAGGCAGGAATTGCCGGAAATAATGCACCGGATATGGTTCTTCTGGATGTAGATAAGTCTAAAAATCTTAATGAAAAAGGATTGCTTGCCGATATCAATCCTTTTATCGAGGCAGATTCTGATTTCCAGGCAGATGATTATATCAGTGTATTCTATGGACAGGGAGAAGGGGAGAATGGGGAAAGATATTCTCTGCCGGCTTATGGAACAACGCAGGTACTCTATTATAATATAGCTGCTTTTGAAGAGGCAGGAATTGATCCGGAATCTATGAAGACATGGCTGGATCTGGCAGATGCAGCAAAGACTATGACGAGTGAAGATGGATCTTTTGTTGGCTGGGAACCGATGTGGGGATATGAAAATTTAGTAGACGCCTCTTTAAGCAATGGCGCGTCTCTCTTAAGTGAGGATGGAAAAACAGTCATGATTAATTCGGAAGAGTGGGTAGAAGTATGGGAGTCCTTCCGCCAGTGGATTCACGATGACAAGATTATGAAGGTTAATTCCGGCGGACAGGGATGGGAGTACTGGTATACAACGATTGATGATGTACTTCAGAATAAAGCAGGTGGATATACAGGCTCTTCCGGAGACCAGGCAGACCTTGATTTCAGTATTGTAGCAGCAATGGAACAGCCAGGTTTCGGTGACAATCCTTCTGCACCGACTGCAGGAGCTCTTCAGTTGGCAATGCTGGAAGGTTCCAGTGATGAGGAAAAACAAGGCGCATATGAATTTATGAAATATTTTACTTCACCGGAAAATCAGGCAAAATGGTCTATGGAAACAGGATATATTGCGGTTCGTCAGTCCACTCTGGAGGTAGATGAGTTTAAGGCGTATGCAGAAGAAAACCCACAGGCATTAGTACCAATTTCTCAAGCCTCTCATGCAACCCCTTCTCTGGATGATCCCACCGGAGGAAAAATCTTTGATGCTTTAAGCATTGCGGCAGATAAGGTGGAGTTGGAAAATGTTCCTGCTAAGGAAGCTTTAGATGAGGCACAAAAAACCGCGCAGGAAGCCTTGGACAGCGTGAACCAGTAGGAAATATATGATGAAAGAAATTATTGAGTTTACAATTAGCCGAGAGGCAGACAATCTTCATGAGGAATTCTTTGTGGTTCCTCATGAATTAAGTGCGTTATATATAGATGTTCCGGTGCCGGAAGAATGCCGTTATATGGGTTTCGTTATTTTAAGGGATGAGACTGGAACCATACGTTTTCAGAAGTTGTTGGGCTATGGGGAACAGAAGCTTGCGGTCGGAACAGACGGAGCACATACGGCAATCGGAGGAGTCCCGGGAAGAATTGCTCCCGGGAAATGGACGCTCGGCCTTGGTATTTTTACAGAATATGTGAGTCAACGTCTGGGAGATAGCAGCGTTTCACTGGAAGTAATTGTGACAGATGAGGTCTCTGAAATCACAGAGCCGATCGGAGAACGAATCTGGGTGGAAGATGGCAGTTTTCACATTGCGCCTGAAAAATATGGCTGGAGCCGTATCTATCGGCAGGAGTCCGGGTGGTATAAAGGAGATTTTCACACACATACCAGATTATCTGATGGGAAAGAAACCATAAGAAATGCTACGAAAAAGGCGGAAACGATGGAAATGGACTTTTATGTGCCTACCGAGCATAATCTGATGCACACCGGCTGGTGTGATACGGACATTTGCATTTTACCAGGAATTGAAATCACTACAGACAAAGGACATTTTAATTTGTTCGGAATTACGGATATGCCGGAGAAATTGCTGGAAATTGTAATGTACAATGGGACTTCGCAGATGGAAAGATATGTGGAAGAGACTATAAAAGAGGCTAATGCGAAAGGCTGGATCGTCAGTCTGAATCATCCGTTTCTTACAATTTGGAAATGGAAATATGGGAAAACAAGCCTTAATGATTTTCAGTGCGTGGAAATTATTAATGATCCTACATATCAGGATGCAACTCCTTCCAATGAGCAGGCAATCTGTTTTCTGGATGAACTCTGGAAGGACGGACACAAAGTCTGGGGAGTGGGAGGAAGTGACTCTCACAATCTGATCGAAGAGCGTTATGAAGGCGCCACACTTCCGTCTGTGGCCGGTGATCCAGGAACTTACGTATTCTGCGAAGGGCTGTCTCCGGAGAATCTTATGAAGCAGGTGCGTAGTGGACGAGTGTGTGTTACCAGATTCTGCAGGGTGATTCCAAAGATTGCGGCAGAAGGACAGCAATATCTTCCGGGAGATGAGATCAAAGCTGCAGAAGAGAAGATTATGCTTACTTATGAAGCCGATGTGTTTGGCCTGGAAGAAAAGCCGGACGTATTTCTTGTAAAAAATGGAGAAAGGCTGCCGGTTAAAGTATCGGAGAAAGCGTTTGGCGTATATACTGTCAGAGAAGAGACAGAGTTGGACAGCCGGACATGGACTTGGGTCAGATTAGAGCTAAGAAAGAAAAATGGGGCATTTTTAGGATATGTAAATCCGGTTTATTGCGGTGCGGCGGTTTCTCTTTGCAGTACGGTAGAAGAAATCTGGGCAAAAATGGGAGAAAGAGAATATGATAAAAGGAATCTTATTTGATAAAGATGGAACGCTGGTAGACTTCTTTTCTCTCTGGCTTCAGGCAACAACGCAAGTAATCCCGAACTTTTTGCAGCAAAATAAAATAGAAGTCTCCCGGGAACTGGTACAGCATCTTCTTCAGGCTATCGGAGTGGATTGTGGAAAAGTGGATCCGAAAGGAGCGCTTGCCTATAAATCTTATGGAGAGATTGCAGAGGATGTCTGTGCGGCACTTGAAGAAAGAGGAATCATACTTTCAGTATCAGAAACCGGGAAACAGTTAGAAAAGCTTTTTAATGAAAATGTAACCAGCCAGGATGCAGAATTTCAACTGTTTACGGATATGAAGGTGCTAATGGAAGATTTGAAATCGCGTAATATAATCATCGGACTGGCTACCGCCGATACGGAGACTTCGGCAGAAAGTTGTCTGGGAGCTATCGGTGTATTGGAATATTTTGATTATATTGGTGCAGATGATGGAAGACGAAAACCGAAACCAGATGAAGAAATGTTCCTGGAGTTTGCAGAGCTGTTTTCGTTAAAAGCAGAAGAAATTGCAGTTGTAGGAGATACTTATAATGATATGATCTTCGCGAGAAAAAATGGCGGGGTCGCAATCGGAGTGTTAAGTGGCGTCAGTGAAGCAGAGGATTTCGGTGATGAAGCAGATTATGTGATTGCATCAATTCATGAATTACCCGGACTATTAGACAGGATTTAAAATAAGGAGGAAATACTGTGGCAGAGATTCAGTTAAAACATACGTATAAAAAATTTGAAGATGGAGTGGCAGCGGTCAAGGATTTAAATCTGGAGATCAGGGATAAAGAATTTGTAATCTTTGTAGGACCTTCGGGATGCGGGAAGTCTACGACACTTCGAATGATCGCAGGACTGGAAACTATTTCAGATGGAGAGTTTCTGATGGATGGAAAACGGATGAATGAAGTGCCATCCTGTGACCGTGATATGGCAATGGTATTTCAAAATTATGCGCTATATCCCCATATGTCTGTTTATGATAATATTGCCTACAGTATGAAGTTAAAAAAGGTTCCAAAGGCTGAGATTAAGCAAAAAGTAGAAAGTGTAGCCAGAAAGCTGGGACTTTCCGAAGTGCTGGACCGTAGACCAAAGGAGCTTTCCGGAGGGCAAAAACAGCGTGTGGCAATGGGGCGTGCCATTGTTAGAAATCCAAAGGTATTTTTGATGGATGAGCCACTGTCGAATCTGGATGCCAAGCTTAGAAATCAGATGCGGGCCGAGATTTCTGCTCTTTATCAGGAATCAGACAGCACTTTTATCTATGTGACACATGATCAGGTAGAGGCAATGACGCTTGGCACAAAAATAGTAGTCTTAAAAGATGGAGAGATTCAGCAGGTTGCGTCACCGCAGGAGCTTTATGAACATCCGAACAACCTGTTTGTCGCTGGATTCATCGGAATGCCGCCAATGAACATATTTGAAGGAGTCTGTGTTCCGGTAAATGGAGTATTGCACATCAAAGTCGGAGATGCTTTATTGTCACTTCCGGATCAGGCGGCAGAAAAGCTTAGAAAAAAGGATTATATCAATCAGAATCTATTCATAGGAGTACGAGCAGAAGATGTGAAGCTGGCGTCAGACGGTGAATTGGAAGGACAGGTAGAAGTATATGAAATGCTGGGCGACTGCGCCTATCTTTATCTTACCTATACAGGAAAAAAATTGTGTGTAAAAGTGTCAGCTGACACTGCAGTCAGAAGAGGAGAGACCATAAGACTGACTTTTGATATGGATAAGATTCATCTTTTTGATCAGATTCGTCAGACAAGAATTTAGTCCAATTTCTGAAGTTAGGATTGAAAATTGGGGTAACGAAAGAGATTATGCTCGAATGAACAGGTAAAAGAGTTCCGTAAGTGGAACTCTTTTTTTGGCGTTTGATGAAAATGAGGGTGTTCCGGCATAATGTATGATTGTTCCGTTTCTTAATGGAGAATGGAAGATTGAAAAAATTTGTGTCAGGGCAGATATTGCATTTGAACAGATATTCCAATATGATTGAGATGGAAATATTTCAGATGAGAAAGCAGGTGGAAATATGGATAAACAAATGGAATCCATTTTACAGGGCGGGCAATTTAAGAAACTACTGGATGTGCAGAGTGCTGAATTAAGACAGAAATATGATATGAAGAAAGCGGAACTGGAGATTTTATATTTTTTATCCCGGTGCGGTGGGCATAATACGTCTAAGGATATCCATGCGCAGCTGATGATGAACAGAGGGCATATTTCACAGGCGGTTGACAGTCTGTGCAGACGGAGATATATTGTTGCGATTCCGGATCAGAATGACAGGAGATATATTCATTATGAGATTCTGGATTCTGCGAAAGAGATTGTGGCAGAAATGGCAAAGAGAAGAGAGGAAATGAACCGGCAGATACTGAAAGGAATCTCGAAAGAGGAACTGGAGATCTTCCGGGAAGTATCATTAAAAATTAAAAACAACATAGAACAGATCATCTAAGGAAATGGAGTTGTTGCAAAGAGGAATTATCCCGGCAGTTGCAACAACTCTTTTTCCTTTCTAAAAAAAGTATAAACTCTGTTGACAAGCAGAGAATGCGTGATATAATACTTTAAAAACAAATAGTTTAAAATTAAAATAATTACTTCGAAAGGAGTAATATATTTTTTAAACCAGGCGAAGCACTCGACAAAGACGAGTGCTAACAAAAGCAGAAAGGCAGGTCATTTATATGAGATTAAAACCATTAGGAAACAGAGTTGTTTTACAGTACCAGGAAGAGGAAGAAGCAAAGACACAATCTGGAATTATCCTGCCAGACAGTGCCAAGGAAAAACCGCAGACCGCAGTTGTAATCGCAGTTGGACCTGGAAAAGACGGAGATGGAAAAGAGATGATGGTTAAGGAAGGTGACAGAGTCATTTATTCTCAATACTCCGGAACCGAGATCAAGCTGGATGAAGAAGAGTACATTATCGTAGACCAGAGTGATATCATTGCAATTGTTGAATAGTAAGGAAAGAATTTTTTAGAATTGAGAAAGAAGGAATGAATGATGGCAAAGGATCTTTGTTTTGATATTGACGCAAGAAAGAAAATGGAGACAGGAGTAAATAAGCTTGCAGATACTGTTAAAGTTACACTTGGACCCAAAGGAAGAAATGTGGTTCTGGATCAGTCTTATGGATCTCCGTTGATCACTAATGATGGTGTCACAATTGCAAAGGAAGTAGAGCTGGAAGACCGCTATGAAAATATGGGAGCGCAACTGGTTAAGGAAGTGGCTACGAAGACGAATGATATTGCAGGAGATGGAACGACAACAGCAACGGTTCTGGCACAGGCACTGGTCAATCAGGGAATGAAGAATATCGCGGCCGGAGCAAACCCAATCGTTCTTAGAAAAGGGATGAAGAAGGCCTCTGAGAAAGCGATTACTGTTCTGGAGGAAATGAGCCGTCCGGTAACCGGAAAAGAGCACATTGCAAAGGTAGCGGCTATTTCTGCCGGAAATGAAGAGGTCGGTGAAATGATCGCAGATGCAATGGAGAAAGTCGGAGAGAACGGTGTGATCACGATTGAAGAGTCCAAGACTATGAAAACAGAGATTGACGTGGTAGAAGGAATGCAGTTCGATAACGGCTACCTCTCTGGTTATATGTGTGATGATAAAGAGAAGATGGTTGCCAATATGGAGAATCCATATATCCTGATGACGGATAAGAAGATTTCCAATATTCAGGATATCCTTCCAATTCTGGAAAATGTGATGAGAGAAGGAAGGGAACTTTTGATTCTTGCAGAGGATGTAGAAGGAGAAGCTCTTACAACCCTGATCGTAAACAGACTGAGAGGAACTCTGAAGGTTGTTGCAGTAAAGGCTCCGGGATATGGTGATAACAGAAAAGAGATGTTACAGGACATTGCAGCGCTGACGGGTGGACAGGTGATCCTGGATGATTTTGGACTTCAGCTGAAAGATACGACCATGGATATGCTCGGACGTGCGAAATCTGTAAAGGTAACGAAAGAAAATACAACGATCGTGGACGGCGCGGGAAATAAAGCAGATGTAGAGGTAAGAATGGAAAGTCTCAAGAGACAGATGGCAGAGACGACCTCTGATTATGACAGAGAGAAATTGATGGACCGTGTTGCAAAATTAGGCGGTGGTGTAGCAGTGATCCGTGTTGGTGCAGCAACGGAAACGGAGATGAAAGAAGCAAAGTATCGTATGGAGGATGCAATGAATGCTACAAAAGCAGCCGTATCTGAGGGAATTATCAGTGGCGGCGGATCTGCATACATTCATGCACAGAAAGCAGTAGATGAACTGGCTGCTTCTTTAGAGGGTGATGAAAAGACTGGTGCGGAAATCGTGGCAAAAGCACTGGAAGCTCCTCTTTATGCCATTGTAGAGAATGCAGGACTGGAAGGTGCAGTCATTGTAAATAAAGTCAGAGAGAGCGAAGAAGGAATCGGATTTGACGCAGTACATGAGACCTATGTTGATATGATGAAAGAAGGTATCATCGACCCAGTAAAAGTAACCAAACATGCACTGGCGAATGCGGTCAGTGTAGCAGCTACACTTCTTACAACAGAGGCCGCTGTGGCAGATATCAAAGAACCTGCTCCGGCAGTACAGCCGGCACCGGATATGTATTAAAATAGAACTCGTCACCCCCCCATATCAGACGATAACATAAAAATATCGTTTAAACAGGCTCCGTTATCAAGAGGACTGTTGCAAAACTGTATGATCTTGCAACAGTCCTTTCTTTCTAAGAAAGTATATAAATTGCGAAAGAAATATTTTGATTCAGGCAAGGCAGGATATCATGGAAAGGAGTAATGAGAATGCCAGAACAACAGGAAAAATTAAAAAATAATGAAGTAGAAGAGCTTTCAAATGAATTGATATATCGTCACTACCTGATGAATAAAGGGAAGATCCGGGAACTTTTCTGTGAGATGACTCTTCCGGAATACATTGCACTGCATCTGATTGCTGCAGAAAGCAAGAAATCATCTATTTACTCTGGAAGAACCTATCTGAAAGATTTATCAGAGAAAATGCAGATGACAATTCGCCAGACGTCCAAGATGGTTGGAGAATTAAAGGATCGGGGGCTGGTTTTGTGGTCCCATGACGGAAATGGGAAAGAAGGAACCTTTGTTACGATCACAGATACCGGAAAAGAAATGCTTACCAGGCAGGAGGAGATTCTGAAAGAATATTACAGGAAGGTCATAGAGACCTATGGGAAAGAGAATCTGATTGAGCTCCTTCAGATGATGAAGCAGCTGGATACGGTTATGAGCAGTAAGATTGAAGAAATGGAGGCGTTGAAGGCAGATGGCAGAATTGATAGAAATGATGAATGATTATGTAAAGCAAGAAGAAGTTGTCTGTCGCAAGAATGACAGTATTGACCAGCGCCTGTACGATGAATATGGGGTTAACAGAGGATTACGAGATGAGAAGGGAAATGGAGTCCTGACCGGACTGACCCGGGTATCAAAAATCGTTTCGACGCGGATCGAAGGGAACAAAAAGGTTCCCTGTGACGGTGAATTATGGTACAGAGGCTACCGAGTGGAAAAGCTAATTAATGATCTGGGACCGGAAAAGCTGGGATTTGAGAAGATTGCTTATCTTCTTTTGATGGGAGAGCTTCCGACAGAAAAAGAAGAGGCACGGTTTAAAGAAGTGATTGCAAAATGCAGGACTCTTCCGACGAATTTTACCAGAGATGTCATTATGAAGGCACCCTCTGAAGACATTATGAATTCTATGACAAGGAGTATTCTTACGCTGGCGTCCTATGACAGGAATGCGAAAGATGTCAGTGTCAGCAATTCTCTGCGCCAGTGCATTCAGCTGATCAGTGAATTCCCACTGATGGCGGTATATGGGTATAATGCCTATAATCATTACGAAAATAATGAGAGTATGTACATTCATAACCCAGATCCGTCACTTTCCACAGCAGAGAACCTTCTAAGGCTGATGCGTCCGAATAAAAAATATACGCCGGTAGAGGCAAAAGTATTGGATACCGCGCTGATCCTGCATATGGAACATGGCGGCGGAAATAATTCAACCTTTACGACCAGAGTTGTAACTTCTTCCGGATCCGATACTTATTCCACGATGGCAGCAGCAATGTCTTCTCTGAAAGGACCGAAGCATGGTGGTGCCAATATTAAAGTCATGGAAATGATGGAGAATATCAGGGAAAATGTGAAGGATTACTCAGATAAGGATGAAATCGCGGCATATTTAAGCAGGATCATTGATAAACAGGCATTTGACAGAAAAGGCCTGATCTATGGAATCGGACATGCGGTATACTCTTTGTCTGATCCGAGAGAAAGAGTGTTCAAGCATTATGTCCAACAGCTTGCAAAAGAAAAGGGCCGGGAAGAAGATCTGAGGCTCTATGAGAATATCGAAGAACTTGCGCCGAAACTGATTGCTGAAAAACGCCATATATTTAAGGGTGTCAGCCCAAATGTAGATTTTTACAGTGGATTTGTGTACGATATGCTGGGAATCCCGCAGGAATTGTATACAGCTATATTTGCGGTTGCAAGAATCGTGGGATGGAGCGCACATCGGATTGAAGAATTAATCTGTGCGGACAAGATTATCCGTCCGGCGTATATGAGTGTAATGGAAAAAAGAGAATAGAGATTTTTAGAAATCGACAGACGTTTTCGAGAATAAAATAGAATATTCTATATTGCATTTTGAATTATTAGAATTGGATAAAAAACAAGAGGAAAATTTGTGTTATATTACGAATATTTAATTTCACAAAATTTCCTCTTTTATTTTTGGCGATTATAGAGTATCATAGTATATGCACTAGATATTGTGCGAAATAAAAAATATGAAACAACATTTGGTAGTGATTAAAAAAAGCCACCAAGTATTGCCAATGATAATAAGTGGGGGATTGCGATGAATACTGAGGTAAAAACGAATGTAATTAAGAGAAATGGCGAAGAAGTCAAATTTGATCTGAATAAGATTATTAATGCGATCCGGGCAGCGAATGGGGAAGTAAATAAGCTTTACCAGATGAATGAATATCAGATTATGGCGGTTGCTGAGAATGTTGCAAATAAAATACAGGAATCTATGCATGCGGTCAATGTAGAAGACATTCAGGATATGGTTGAAACGGGAATCATGGAGATGAGAGGATACGAAGTGGCCCAGAAGTATGTACGTTACCGTTATAAACGTGAGCTGACCCGTAAGTCGAATACGACAGATAACGGGATTTTATCTCTTCTGGAGCACATGAATGAAGAAGTAAACCAGGAGAACTCCAATAAGAATCCGGTCATTAACTCCACACAGCGTGATTATATGGCAGGAGAAGTCAGTAAGGATCTGTCCAGACGTGTTCTGCTGCCGGAGGAAATTGTGCGTGCACATGAAGCAGGAATTATTCATTTTCATGATTCTGACTATTTTGCTCAAAAAGAGCATAACTGTGATCTGATCAATCTGGAGGATATGCTGCAGAATGGTACGGTCATCAGCGAGACTATGATTGAAAAACCGCACAGCTTTTTCACTGCATGTAATGTAACAACACAGATTGTTGCGCAGGTGGCAAGTAACCAGTATGGTGGACAGTCATTTACGCTGGCCCATCTGGCTCCTTTTGTTGATATCAGCCGTCAGAAGATCCGTAATAATGTGATCGCTGAGCGCGAGGAATGTGGCGAGAGTCTGGATGAAAATATCATTAGCAAGGTAACAGAACGCAGACTGAAAGAGGAAGTGAAGAGTGGAATCCAGACAATCCAGTATCAGCTGATCACGCTGATGACCTGTAACGGACAGGCACCTTTCGTTACAATGTTTATGTATCTGGATGAAGTGCCGGAAGGAAGAACCCGTGATGATCTTGCAATGATCATTGAAGAAGTTATGCTTCAGAGAATGCAGGGTGTTAAGAATGAAAAAGGTGTATGGATTACTCCGGCATTTCCGAAACTGATCTATGTTCTGGATGAAGATAATATTACAGAGGATTCCAAGTACTGGTATCTGACCGAGCTCGCAGCGAAATGTACTGCAAAGCGTATGGTTCCGGATTACATTTCCGCAAAGATCATGAAGGAACTGAAGCAGGGAGAGGTATATCCATGTATGGGATGCCGTTCTTTCCTGACAGTGGAAGATAACCAGAGAAATCCAGATGGAAGCCATAAGTTCTATGGAAGATTTAATCAGGGTGTGGTAACCATCAATTTGGTAGATGTAGCATGTTCTTCTGAGGGAGATATGGATAAGTTCTGGGAGATTCTGGATGATCGTCTGGAGTTATGCCACCGTGCACTGCGCTGCAGACATGAGCGTCTGCTTGGAACGGTATCGGATGTTGCTCCGATCCTGTGGCAGAATGGTGCGCTTGCAAGACTGAAAAAGGGCGAGAAGATCGATGCGCTTTTATATAACGGATATTCTACGATCTCACTGGGATATGCAGGACTCTATGAGATGTGTGTGCGTATGCTTGGCAAGTCCCACACAGATCCGGAAGCAAAGCCATTTGCAATGAAGGTAATGCAGAGACTGAATGATAAGTGTAAAGAGTGGAAAGAAGCAGAGCATATCAGCTATTCTGTATATGGAACTCCAATGGAGTCTACGACTTATAAATTTGCAAAATGCCTGCAGAAGAGATTTGGGATCATTGAAGGTGTTACAGATAAGAACTATATCACGAACAGTTATCATGTGCATGTATCTGAACAGATCGATGCGTTTAAGAAACTGAAATTTGAAGCAGATTTCCAGAAGCTGTCACCGGGTGGAGCAATCAGCTACATTGAAGTACCGAACATGCAGAACAATATTCCGGCAGTTCTGTCTGTTATGCAGTTCATTTACAACAACATCATGTATGCAGAGCTGAATACAAAGAGCGATTACTGTGAGTGCTGCGGTTATGACGGAGAGATCCTGATCAAAGAGGATGAATCCGGAAAGCTGATCTGGGAATGCCCGAACTGTGGTAATCAGAATCAGGATAAGTTGTTTGTAGCCCGCAGAACCTGCGGATACATCGGAACACAGTTCTGGAACCAGGGACGTACCCAGGAGATCAAAGACCGGGTACTGCATCTGTAGGATCATTTTTATCACGAATTAAGAGGAGCGTTGCAAGGTAGGTGAGTAATCATCTATAGGGCAGCGCTCTATTTTTATTTCTTACACATTAAGATAGGATAAGATATCCACTTGAAAACAGAACAAATGTTCGATATAATATTATCGGAACGTAAAGGAGGGAAGAAGAATGGAAAGGACTTATATTGCAATTGATCTGAAATCATTCTATGCGTCTGTGGAATGCGTAGAGCGTGGTCTGGATCCGCTGACAACGAATCTGGTAGTAGCAGATAAGAGCAGGACAGATAAAACGATCTGTCTCGCAGTGTCTCCTTCCCTCAAGGCTTATGGAATTCCGGGCCGACCAAGATTATTTGAGGTGGTTCGCAAAGTGAAAGAGCTGAATGCAAGAAGGGGAAATTCCGGAACCTCTTTTTGTGCAAATGAATTAAAAGAGAATCCGTCTCTGGCGCTGGATTATCTGGTTGCAGTTCCGAGAATGGCTTTATATATCGAGTACAGCGCGAAAATCTATCAAATTTATCTGAAATATATTGCGCCGGAAGATATTCATATCTATTCGATCGATGAGGTATTTATGGATGTGACTTCTTATCTGAATACTTATCAGATGTCAGCTCATGAATTGGCAAGAAAGATGATTCATGATGTTCTGGATGGTACGGGAATCACCGCTACAGCCGGGATTGGAACCAACCTGTATCTTTCTAAGATTGCAATGGATATTTACGCAAAACATCAGAAACCGGATAAAGACGGAGTGCGGATCGCGGCACTTGATGAAAGAACTTATCGGGAAACGATGTGGGAACATACGCCGTTAACGGATTTCTGGAGGATTGGCCGGGGGTATGAGAAACGACTGGCCCAGGTAGGGCTGTATACGATGGGAGACATTGCCAGATGCTCCGTCGGGAAGGAGACAGATTACTATAATGAGGAACTTTTGTATCGCCTTTTTGGAGTAAATGCAGAGCTGTTGATTGATCATGCCTGGGGCTGGGAGCCTTGTACGATTGCAGATATTAAAGAATATAAACCGGAAACGAACAGTATCAGTTCCGGGCAGGTGCTTCATGAACCCTATCCGTATGATAAAACTCGCTTAGTTGTCCGGGAAATGACGGAGCTTCTCGTCCTGGATCTTGTAGATAAGGGACTTGTAACCGATCAGATGGTTCTTACGATTGGATATGACCGAAGTAATACGAATTATAAGCGACCAGTTTCTGTTAATCATTACGGATGGAAAGTACCGGTTCATGCACACGGGACAGAGAATCTTTCCTCGTATACATCGTCTGCTCGATTGATTACAAATGCAGTTATGCAGCTGTTTGACCGGATTGCGGATCCGGATCTGTTAAGCCGAAGGATCAATATCACGGCAAATCATGTGATTCCGGAATCAGAAGCCTCTGTGGAAGGTTATGAGCAGTTAGATCTCTTTACAGATTATGAGGCGATCCGAAAACAAGAGCAGGAGTTAGAAAAAGAGAAGAAGATGCAGAAAGCAGTTCTGGAGATTAAAAAGAAATTCGGAAAGAATGCTGTCCTGAAGGGAATGAATCTGGAAGAGGGAGCAACAGCAAAGGGCCGGAACGAACAGATTGGAGGGCACAAAGCATGAAATATGATGATATCATTGATCTTCCACACCACGTATCCAAAGTACATCCACAGATGTCACGAGAGAATAGAGCCGCACAGTTTTCCCCGTTTGCGGCACTGACTGGATATGAGGAAGCGGTGAAAGAAATGGGACGATTGACAGACCGCAGAATGATTCTGGATGAATATGAGAAAGAAGAGATTGACCGGAAACTCAGGATTTTAAAGGAGCATATGGAGATTGAGGTTTCCGTAACATGGTTTGTATCTGATCCATTCAAAGAAGGTGGGTCATATCATCAGGCAGAAGGTGTGGTTGAAAAGTGGAAGGATGACAGTCTCTATATTCAGGGAAAGAAAATTCCGGTTAATGACATCGTTGAGATTGGAGATGTAATGGAAGATGACGAATGAAAGAGATGCGGATGTGATCTGCCAGCATAATAAGGATGGTACGATCATTCCTTTAAAAATCAGAATCAAAGATGATGATGGAGAATCCCAGACATATTCTATCAAGAGTTACAAGGATTTATCCACGAAGGGTGACTTTGTGCTGCCGAATGGCGTCGGCATATCCGGCAGGCACTTGTGGTCATTTGAGTGCAAAATTCAGGTATTTAATCTGTTGAAGCGGATTAGGCTGTTTTATAATACAGTGGACGGGCGCTGGAAGGTACAGCTTCTGGAATAGTAAATATTAAAAGTCATTGTTTTTCTTCAGGTATTCTCCAGGTGTCATCCCGTAATTCTTCTAATGGAGTGGATGATGCCGATTTTATTGACAAGTTAAGTATATTATTGTATATTTACATAAACAGACAATGGTTCTATACTGAGAAACTATTGCAGAAATAATATCTTTTCGGCTTTTGTTATGAAAGTTGTAATTTCTATTTTGTTGATGTATTCTATCCCTGACTCGGGAAATATTCAATGGTAACCGTTAAAATATAAAAACTTTATTTCACCATTCCATTGTCTGAAATTTTACTTTTTGGTATAGTTAATATATAGTTTCTCTGTATAGTTGACGGAAAGGAGACTATATGGGAAAAAGTAAAGACAAAAAGAAGTCGAAAGACATGGAAGCTTCTCTGACACAACATGAAGACGCGGTCCTGAAAACAGCTATGCGTTTTTTGGCAGATGAATTTTTGCCTTATTTTCATATTGAAGGCAAAGTAGTTGGATTCGCTCCAACGGAATCTATTCATATGGAATTGAAAAAATTTTATGAAGATATCAATCTGGTGATGGAAGACGGATCCTGGAAACATTTTGAGTTTCAGAGTACCGATGGCGGCATTCCTGATCTGAAGCGATTCCGGGTGTACGAGGCCATAGCAAGTTATCCAGAGAAGACTTGATTCCGTTGACACTGTGTCCGTTGATGAGTGGGGAAATGTCACAGAAAGACCGCATTCGGGCAGCGTTTTCAATTACGCGGGAAGTTACGTCTGTCGATTTGAATGAAATCAGAAAGATTGAGGCGATGATTTACACAATGGCAGATAAATTTTTAGATAAGATGAGTATGGAAGAGATTGTGGAGGATATCAGTATGACAGAATTAGGGACTATGTTAGTAAATAAAGGAATTGAGCAGGGAATTGAGCAAGGAATTGAGTTGGGCGTAGAGAGGACTTTACAGAACCTGATTGATCTTTTGGATGAAAATGTGATTGCAGAACGTACCGGATTGTCATTAGAAACAATTCAGAAGCTGAAAACAGAAAAAAATTTATGAGACAGAATGAAGATGTGAAGAAAAGTGGGCGGATGAATCTGATATCAGTAGACATAGGGGTGACGGGAATTATGGTTTCGATGCTGCTGACAATCTTGTAGATTATGGAATAAAGAGAAAGCCCCCTTCCCCCGATTCTGATTTCCAGTTATAATAGAACTAAAATTAAGAATGAATTGCAATCAGGATGAAATGAGTTCTTGAAATAATCTATGTCAAGGAGGGTAAAATGAACAGAAAGGATGAAAAATATCAGGCATATGTGCAGATATTGAAGGAAGAGCTGATACCGGCAATGGGGTGTACGGAGCCCATTGCGCTGGCGTATGCAGCGGCGAAAGCAAGAGAGGTATTAGGGGAAATGCCGGATCGTGTTTTTATCGGTGCAAGCGGAAGTATTATTAAGAATGTGAAGAGTGTGATCGTGCCGAATACGAATCACCTGAAAGGAATTCCGGCAGCTGCGGCAGCAGGAATTGTGGCTGGAAAGGCGGAGAAGGAACTGGAAGTAATCTCGGAAGTAAGTGAAGAAAAAAGAGAAGAGATAGCCAGATTTATGGAGCAGACAGAGATAACGGTAGAGTATATAGACAATGGAATCGTCTTTGATATTATTGTGATTGTATTCAAGGGAGAGTCCAGTGCCAAGGTCCGGATCGCAAATTATCATACGAATATCGTCCGGATTGAAAAGAATCAAGAGATTCTGCTGGATATTCCGGTGCAGGGAGAAGAAGAGGAAGGTCTGACAGACCGGAGCCTTCTGGATGTAAAGGATATCTGGGATTTTATCAATACGATGGATGTGGAAGATGTTCGAGAAATATTAGATCGTCAGATCACATATAATACTGCAATTGCAGATGAAGGACTCAGGGGTGACTATGGAGCCAATATTGGAAGTGTGCTGTTATCCATGTATGGAGATGATGTCCGTAACCGGGCGAAGGCGCGTGCAGCAGCCGGATCGGATGCAAGAATGAATGGATGTGAACTTCCGGTAGTGATCAATGCAGGAAGCGGAAATCAGGGAATGACCTGTTCGATCCCAGTTCTGGAATATGCGAAAGAATTAAAAGTGGGAGAGGAGAAAACCTATCGTGCACTGGCACTTTCGAATCTGATCGCCATTCATCAGAAGACAGGAATTGGAAGATTATCGGCATATTGTGGAGCGGTCAGTGCCGGAGCAGCAGCTGGAGCAGGGATTGCCTATCTGTGTGGGGGTGGATATGAGGAAGTGATCCATACGGTGGTTAATGCCCTGGCAATCGTATCCGGTATGATCTGTGATGGTGCAAAAGCTTCCTGCGCGGCGAAGATCGCTGCATCTGTCGATGCGGGAATTCTGGGATATCATATGTATCTTCAGGGACAGCAGTTTTATGCAGGCGACGGAATAGTAACCAAAGGTGTGGAGGCTACTATACACAATATTGGGCGCCTTGGAAAAGACGGAATGAAAGGAACCAATGAAGAGATCATCCGTATGATGATTGATGAAAAATAAGCTTACAGATATAAGAGCAGAATAATATGAAGGAGGGAGTCTATGAATTACGGAAATATAAAGGAATGTGATGTTGCAGATGGACCGGGTGTGCGTGTCAGTGTATTCGTATCAGGATGCAGACATCACTGTAAAGGATGTTTTAATTCAGAAACCTGGGATTTCAATTACGGACAGCTTTATACAAGTGAGACAGAAAATCAGATTATTCAGCTGCTTGCTCCGGAATTCATTCAGGGGCTTACACTCTTGGGTGGGGAGCCTTTTGAACCGGAGAATCAGCGGGAACTGGTAAAGCTTTTAAAAAGAGTTCGCAAAACGTATCCGCAGAAAGATATCTGGTGTTATAGTGGTTATCTGTATGACGTAGATATGATCCCAGGAGGAAAGATATATACGGAAGTGACGGATGAGATGCTTTCTTATATTGACGTTCTTGTGGATGGGGAATTTGTAGAAGCACTTAAGGATGTAACACTGGTGTTCAGAGGCAGCAGTAATCAGAGAATTCTTCATCTGAAAGAAATGAGAGAGGCTGGGAAATAATGGCCTGATCAGGAATCTTGGACGATGAAAAGGAGTGAAAGAGATGAATCAGGTATATGAGAAATTGCAGAGATGCTATGAATCATTTCAGAAGAAAATAGATTTTAAACCCCAGATTGCGCTGGTTCTGGGATCTGGCCTCGGAGATTATGCGGAAAGTATCCGTGTAGAGGCAGAACTTCCTTATCAGGAGATCGAAGAATTCCCGGTATCCACAGTTCCGGGGCATAAAGGAAGATTTGTATTTGGATATGTGGAAGATGTGCCAGTGGTGATCATGCAGGGACGCGTACATTATTATGAAGGATATGCAATTCAGGATGTTGTTCTTCCAATCCGGCTGATGAAGCTGATGGGGGCGAAAGTATTGTTCCTGACAAATGCGGCTGGAGGAGTGAATTACGATTTTCATGCCGGAGATTTTATGCTGATCCGGGATCAGATCTCGAACTTTGTTCCGTCACCCTTGATTGGCCCGAATCTGGATGAATTGGGGCCAAGGTTTTGTGATATGTCGGAAGTGTATGATAAAGATCTGAGAGAGATTATAAAAAAGACGGCAGCAGAGCTTGGGATTCCGCTTCAGGAAGGAGTGTATATCCAGCTTACGGGACCGAATTTTGAGACACCTTCGGAAGTGAAGATGTGCCGGATTCTTGGCGCGGATGCAGTTGGCATGAGTACTGCATGTGAAGGGACAGCAGCAAACCATATGGGAATGAAGGTCTGCGGTATTTCCTGTATTTCCAATCTGGGATGTGGAATGACTGATCAGCCCTTGAGTCATACAGAGGTGCAGGAGATGGCGGACCGGGTAGCACCGTTATTTAAAAAGCTGATCACGGCATCCATTGTAAAGATTGCAGAACAGATCAAAGATGAAGAGATGGAATGATGACCGATAGAAAATAGCAGACCGTGGAGTGTGGATATATGGAAAATGTAAGGCTGAGTGAAGATGGGACGAAAGTAGTCATCCTGGACCAGACACAGCTTCCGGGGACAGAAGTATATCTGGATCTGGAGAATGCGGAGGATATGTATGAGGCCATCCGGAGATTGCAGGTAAGGGGTGCACCGGCGATTGGAATTTTTGCCGGATATGCCATCTATTGTCTGGCGCGGAAACATTCTGATTGTGATTATCAAACATTTTATCGGAAATTTATGGAATATAAAGAGTATCTGAACAGTTCCCGTCCAACAGCGGTAAATTTAAGCTGGGCTTTGAAGCGGATGCAAAAAGTGGTGGAAGAACAGAAAAACAGACCGGTAGAAGAGATTGTCTGTTTCCTGAAAGAAGAGAGCATGGCGATTCAGGAAGAGGATATCCAGATGTGCCGGGCCATCTCAGAGTATGGACTTCGGCTTGTGAAGGATGGAGATGGGATCCTGACACATTGTAATGCAGGACCGCTGGCAACTTCCAGGTATGGAACCGCGCTTGGTCCAATCCTTCTTGGGACGGAACGGGGAATGCAGTTTCATGTCTATGCGGATGAGACAAGACCACTTCTTCAGGGAGCAAGATTAACATCTTATGAGCTTCAGAAAGCCGGGGTGGATGTGACTTTGATTTGTGATAATATGGCCAGTATGGTCATGAAGAACGGATGGGTGCAGGCATGCTTTGTGGGATGTGACCGTGTGGCGGCGAATGGAGATGTGGCCAACAAGATTGGAACCAGTGGTGTGGCGATTCTGGCAAATTATTATGGAATCCCATTCTATGTGCTGGGACCAACTTCGACGATCGATTTAAGCTGCAGAACAGGAGAAGAGATTCAGATTGAACTTCGGGATCCGGAAGAGATTAAGAAGATGTTTTATGAGAGACCAATGGCACCGGAGGAGGTAAGGTGCTATAATCCATCTTTTGATGTGACGGATCATTCCTTGATCGCGGGGATTGTGACAGAATACGGGATCTGCAGGGCACCTTATGAAAAAAGTTTGAAAGACGTAATGGAAAAACGTGCGAAGGGAGAGCGGTGTGTATGAGGACCAGAATATACAATGCCAGGATCCTGACCATGGCAGATGGGATGAATATGATAGAAGGTGAGATTCAGATCGAGGGAAACAGAATCTGCTATGTTGGACCGGAGAAAAGGCAGGGAGATGTGGATGGGGCCGGAGATGAGTTCTGGGACAGGGAGATTAATGCAGAAAAGAATCTGGTGATGCCGGGATTTAAGAATGCACATACACATTCTGCGATGACATTTCTCCGTTCGTATGCAGATGACCTGCCGCTTCTGGACTGGCTGAATCAGCAGGTATTTCCGATGGAGGCGAAGCTGAATAAAGAGCATATCTATGAACTGTCAAAGCTTGCAATCATGGAATATCTGACCAGTGGCATTACGGCGAATTTTGATATGTATCTGACACCGGAGACGATTGCGAGGGCATCCGTTGATTGTGGATTTCGGACGGTTATGACCGGGGCAGTGAATGACTTCAGCCAGTCCGTAGAAGAGGTGGAAGAGTGGTATCAGACTTATAATCACTATCACGAGCTGATCAGCTTCCAGCTGGGATTTCATGCAGAATATACGACATCCAGGACACTGTTGGAAAAGATGGCAGAGCTTTCTCATAAGTATCAGGCTCCGGTCTGGACACATAATTCAGAGAGTCTGTCGGAAGTTGAACAGTGTACGGAACGCACTGGGATGACGCCGACGGAATATCTGGATCGTCTGGGAATGTTTGATTATGGCGGTGGAGGATATCACTGTGTACATATGACAGATGAAGATCTTCAGATCTTTGTGAACAAAGGGCTTTCTGTGATAACGAATCCGGGGTCTAACACGAAGCTTGCAAGTGGAGTGGCACCGATCCAGAAGATGCTGGATCTGGGAATTAATATCGGAATCGGAACAGATGGGCCGGCAAGCAATAACTGTCTGGATATGTTCCGGGAGATGTTCCTCGTGACAGGTCTTGCCAAACTGCGGGAAAAGGATGCGTCGGCAGTGGATGCTAATCGTGTGCTCTATATGGCAACTATAGGCGGAGCAAAGGCTATGGGACTTTTGGATTGTGATACGCTGGAAGAAGGAAAACTGGCGGATCTGATCATGATCGACCTACATCAGCCGAATATGCAGCCGCTGAATAATATTACGAAGAATATTGTCTACAGTGGAAGTAAGCAGAATGTGATATTTACAATGGTAAATGGAAAGATTCTGTATGAGAAAGGAAAGTTTGATATCGGAGTAGAGCCAGAAGAAGTATACCGTAAAGCAAATGAAATCATAGAATCATTTCGATAAAATCTGATCATTAAGTTCAAAAAATCTGGCAGGGGATTATTTCTCCTGCCAGATTCGAAGTGTCTTAATGATCTTTTCTTTTTCGTCAATTGAAAATCCACGGAAGACACTGAGAAGTTCGTCATTCTGCTGCTTTTCTTTTTCCGTTAATGGAGGAAGATCTCTTCCGGCATCCAGAATGGTATCAACAGATACATTACAAAGCTTGGAGTAGTAAAGCAGAACCCGGAGATTCAGCTTCGCGCGGTTATTTTCCACGTTACTGACGAAAGGAACGGTACAGTCAAGATCTCTTGCCACCTGCTCCTGGGTGATACCACGTTCGTTTCTTAATTGTTTCATCTTTAATCCTACTTTTGAAAAATCGATTTCACTCATGTTCTTACTCCTTGTTTGAAACATTATTCAAGATTCATTTCCTCCGCCAATAAAGACGGGAGCCTATCTCCTTTAATTATAATTCATAATTATATATTAGTATAAAAAACTCCAGGAATCAATATATGAATTGTCAAAAAGGGAAATAAAGAATGACAGAAAAATGACGAAGCTGTTGTAAGTGGCTCCGTCATTTTTTGTGGAAATATTTTATGAAATAATTAAGTCGTCATTACGCATAGCAATGGATGCGCCCGGGACAGAAAAGTCCGGCATTCCGTCTTTGTCCCAGAAAACTTTGCTGATATAGGCATTTCGTCCGGCATCGTAAAGAGGCTGGTAATCACCTTCGCCCAGATAACGTTCTTCCTGGCGGGCGTGGTAGACCATCAGGTCTTCGCTGTCATCTGTGGACTTTGTAAAGCTATTATGCCCGGGACCAAAATATCCGGTAGAGCGGCTGCTCTGGAAAACCGGATGCGGACATTTAGTCCAGGAGGAGCTGTCCAGAAGATCAGTATCAGCATCGGCATAGAGAAGTCCCATACAATACATGGCGTCTGTTCCGCTTGCAGAAAATGTAAGGAAGATTTTGTTACCGTGTTTGATAATTGCCGGTCCCTCGTTTACCGCAAAGCCATGAAGTTCCCAGTTGTATTCCGGATGAGTCAGAAGTACGGCCGGGGTACAGATCGTCCAGGGATTTTCGAGCTTTGCAATGAACAAATCAGAGATGTTGTTTGTCTTCTGCGCCCAGACAAAATAGTCAGTTCCATTATGTTGAAAATAGGTGTGATCCAGGGAAAAATCTGTAAAAGCGATATCTCCATCTATCGTAGTTTTGATGGGTCCTTTTTCGATCCATTCATCTTTCATAGGGTCATCACCGGTACATGCCAGACAATGTGGACGTATTCTCCAGGAAGATGTATCAGAGACTGTGGTTGTGTAATAAACATACCATCCGCCATGAATATAATGGATTTCAGGAGCCCACAAATGTGGACTTAAAGCGCCATCCCCGACTGGTTTGCGTTCATAGATAATTTTTTCTGTATAACGGCCGGAATTGTCAGTCAGGTCTTCCAGGGTGTCGGCACATCTTAAAATGAGATAGAGATATTGATACTTCCCAATCAGATTGTGTCCGGCATCTGTGTGAGATGCCATAAAATAATATTTCCCATTGGTGTGTTTATAGATATAAGGGTCTGCCCGGTGGCTGATAATCGGTGCCGGGTAGAGTGGTTCCTGGATCTTCCAACACTGCTGGTCTTCGGACCAGATGACAGGACGTTCTTCTGCCATCCCGTTTGTGTATTGTACCGGTACGGTTCCTCTTCCTTCGGAAATATTCCCGATAGCGGAAATGCAGACTGGTTCGGGCGCACCGTAATTTTCCTGAAGTCCTCGAAGTGTATCGAGTGAAATCGGAATACCGGAAGGATCATGCTGATCCAATTCTATTGACGGAACAAGTCCCTTTGAAGGGAGTATGATAGAACATCCTCCATTTAAGGCGTACCAGTCTTTTCGATTGTAACTGTATTCTAAGTGATAATGCTGATTGACGGGATCTTCCCATGATACATCATAAGAACGAATGAAAGCGTTCGTTTGTTGATTATGGCATAAAAAATCAGCCACAGGAAGATGTCGCATCGGTTTTATCTGCTTCATAAAGCCCTCCTCTGGCATTTTATTTCGAAATTGTAAGAACAGTTTTATAGTATCATAGAATCCGAAGGTTGACAAGCACAAACCCGAAGGAATAAAATGATTGTATCATAACGAAAGAAGGCGGCAGTTTGTCGCTTATGGGAAAGAAAATGGCAACGATTAAAGAAATTGCAAAAGCTTGTAATGTATCTGTTGCAACGGTATCAAATATTCTGAATCACAAACCCGGTGCCAGTGAAAGTACAAGGAAAATGGTACTTGAGAAGATGCAGGAGATGAATTATACGCCGAATATTGTTGCTCGAAATCTTAAGATGAAGAATTCGAGAAGCATCGGCGTTATCGTAGAAGATATGACGATCTTCAGCATACCGGATATTGTAGACGGAATTACAGAACACTGCGAAGAAAAAAATTATCAGATTTTGCTGATCAATCTTCGTCTGTTCAAAAAGTATAATGATAAATATTATCATAGAGATGATTATTTCGGAACCGTCAGGGATGAGATTAATAAATTGATCGCAAAACAGGTAGAAGGCATCATATATGTCACTGCACATGAAAGAGTACTTCGATGCATTCCGGAAGATCTTTCAATCCCGGCTGTGATGGCATATGGATATACAGATAACCCGAAGATCCCGTCGGTGGTTGTTGATGACGAGGATGGAGCACATCAGATTGTCGAGTATCTGATTCGTCAGGGACATCAGAAAATTGGAGTAATTGGTGGAAAAACGGACAGTATTCATGCGCAGGATCGATTGATCGGTTATCAGAGAGCTTTATATGAAAATAATCTTCTATATAATCCGTCTTTTGTTTTTTGGGGAGACTGGACAAGGGACAGCGGATATCGTTACACGGATGAACTGCTTGCAAAGGGAGTAACGGCAATTTTCTGTATGAATGATATCATGGCAGGCGGAGTTTATGACCGGTTGGAGGAATTGAATCTGAAGCCGGGAGAAGATTTGTCAATTGTAGGGTATGACAATCGAGAATTGTCTGGTTATTATAAGCCGCCACTGTCAACGATTACACTTCCTTTGCATGATGTGGGATATGCTGCGAGTGAAGCAATGATCCGTATGCTTAAGAAAGAACCTGCGGAAAGAGCAGATGGAATTTACAAGGTAAATTGTCATCTGTTGGTTAGAGAATCTGTAAAAAATATTCAGTAAGTTTCTAAGAGAAAGAGTTCCTTAGTATGGAGCTCTTTTTTCTTATTAGCATATGAAACGTTTTATTTACAAAGTCAGTTTTTTGAGGGAATTTTCGGGACAATAACGAGAAAATGAGAGAAAAAAACATAAAAATGTTAAAAAAATCAATGTAAAAACACCCTGTAAACGTTGATTTTACGGCTCTTTTGTGAAAAATGCACAATATTAAACGTTTAATTTCTACTTGTAATTATGCTAGATGAGTAATATACTCAAGCTGTAAGAAATGAACGGCTTTAAAATATGAGAAAAAGCTGAAAAAAATAAAAAATAGCATTTTATTTCGAAAAAAAGAACAAGAACAAAGAAAAATATAGTAAAACGTTTAATAGTATAAGGAATCAGAGTTTATGAAAAAAAGATTAAAATCTGTTCCGCTGCATCAGATTCAGATACATGATGCATTTTGGGACAGATACATTCACCTGGTAAAAGATGTATTGATCCCGTATCAATGGGATATCTTGAATGACCGTATTCCGGATGTAGAGACGAGTCATTGTATTCAAAATTTTAAAATTGCGGCAGGGGAAGCACAGGGCGATTTCGAAGGAGCTGTATTTCAGGATACAGATGTTGCAAAATGGCTGGAAGCGGTGGCGTATACACTTGCGATATCATCGGATGCTGAACTGGAAAAGCTGGCTGATGAAACGATTGATCTGATTGCCAGAGCTCAGTGTGAAGATGGATATCTGAATACTTATTTTACGATCAAGGCACCGGAGAAG
>JALEKG010000080.1 GCA_022769185.1 Dorea sp.
AACTGCTGCGTCAACTTTTCCGATATAACTCTTACCAACTGTCAGGAATCGATCCCAGCTGATCACTGCCGGTCCCTGAGCAATTGTTTCCGGATAATTGCTGTCCAGACAATTCTGAACATAATCCGGCATCGCATCACGGCTTCCTGAATTGCAGGTGTCCAGAATGATCACTTTTCTCACATCGCTTCCTGCCAGATATGCATCCAGCTCATCCTGCGCAAGATAATCATGCGCAAAAATTGCTCTTGCTCCAGACTTAGCAACTGCTTCCACATTCTCTTCCAGAGTATTGTCACGACACAGTATAGATGCACCAATCTTCTCAGCCGCAAGGAGCATGTAGACAAATTCTGGTACAGAACGAAGGAATACCGGAATCTGGTCACCTTCTTCAAATCCCAGAGCCCTCAGTGAGCGTGCAACAGCTTCTGTCTGCTCAAATACAGTGCTCCAAAGGATATCATTTCCATAATAATGAATGGCTGCTACATCTTCTCCAGGACAATTCTTCTTTAAATATTCCAGAAGCGTACATTCCGGAATCTGAATATTGCGGATCATTTCCGGATAATATCTCATCCACGGACGATCGATACTTGGTCTTCCTGTCATTCCTTCCGGGAGTGCTTTCTTCACAGCTTTTTCTTTCTTCTTACTGCGCTTTCTTGCCTCAAGCACTTCATTCTTCAGTCCGATACGGTTCGTCTTGAAGTGGAAGAACGGACGCTCTGGAAGTTGAATAATCTGAGCCGGCTGCATGTGTACATCCAGACTGGCACGTACTTTCTTCTCCACGTCTTCAATATCATATCCTTCTTCCAACATCAAATAAAGATATGGAAGATAATATCCATCATGTTTGTCATCCGGGACTACTACAAAGAACTCATCATCAATTCCGTCAATATTCGCATCTGCGACACAGTTTTCCATCGGAAGTGTTGCCAGATCCCCACCGCCATACCTTGGTGCTTCTCCACGAGTCAATGTAAATAAGTTACCGTTTTCATTCATATATCCGATATCTCCGGTGTGCAGCCATACTCTTCCGTCCTCATGTGTCTGAAGAGATTCTGCAGTTGCCTCCGGATTGTCATATCCTAACATTACTCCCGGGCCACTGATGCAGATCTCGCCCTGCTGATCATATCCTAACTCTTCTTGCGTTCCTGGCCGGAAGATACTGATCGTCGTCAGTGGAAGCGGAATTCCCACATTTCCATTAGACATTGCATTCATTGGATCTGGAAGAGTCATATTAGAACCAGCTTCACTACATCCATAAGCAACGCTGAATGAAGCATGGCAGTTATGATCGTTCAGGAACTTCTGTGCATTTTGTATCTGTTTATTATTATAAGACTCACAGCCTACACCGGAAGCCAGTAAATGAGACATATCATAATCTTCCGGGACACGACCGTTACGCATTACATTTTCAAAGAACATTGGGATGATCGGCCATCCGTTTGGACGATAACGCATCATCTCAAGATCTACATCTTCCGGAGCGCAGAATGGATCCAGAATCAAAAGTCTGTTGGATGCCATCGGCATTAAAATCATAGATACCACAACAGCCACTAATGCTGGTGGAAGAATTGTTACCAGCCAGGTCGGACGGAAGTCTTCGGCTCCTGCATAGAAATTCATCTGATGGATCACACCGATCATCGTATGTGCTGAATGAATGACCTGCTTGGATGGTCCGGTAGAACCACTTGTATAAGCACGGAATAATGGACGGTCAACATCCACCGGAGCTTCTACTCTTCCAAGATAATTCTCTCCCAGTGATAAAAACTTCTCCCAATCCATCGTTGCACGTCCATGAGCAGGATTCTCCGGATAATTACTGTCCAGACATTTCTGAACGTAATCCGGCATTGCATCACGACTGCAGGAATTACAAGTGTTCAGGATAATTACTTTTTTCACATTACTTCCAGCCAGATATGCTTCTAACTCTTCCTGACTGAGATAATCGTGTGCAAAGATTGCTCTTGCCCCTGACTTGGCGACAGCTTCAACATTTTCTTCCAGTGTATTATCACGGCATAATATAGATGCGCCGATCTTTTCAGCTGCAAGAAGCAGATATACAAATTCCGGTACAGAACGAAGGAATACAGGAATCTGATCTCCTTCTCCGAATCCCAAAGCTTTCAAAGAATAAGCCGCAGCTTCTGCCTGTTCAAAAACAGTACTCCAAAGAATATCATTTCCATAATAATGGATTGCCGCTACATCCTCTCCCGGACAGTTGCTCTTTAAATAATCCCAAAGTGTACACTCCGGAATCTGAATATTGCGGATCATTTCCGGATAATATTTCATCCAAGGGCGATCGATACTCGGTCTGCCAGTCATTTTCTCATTCATAACTATATCAAATACTCCTCACTCATTCGTAATAATATTGTCGTTGTACGACTGGACTTAGTATAGCACAGGCATAAATGGAATACACAAGAATCTTTTTGCTAAAAAAAGGAAAAAAGTGATTCACAAGGAATCACTTTTTTCACTATTCCATTTGAGAGATCAGATGGATACCATGCATCATATGCTGAATATATTCCAAAATAGCTGTTCTGTCTGATATCACTACATTATCCCCATAATTCCAGAACTCTTCAAATGAACGTTCAAAAATTTTCTGAATATCGGAACGGTTCACGATCATACAGTTATTCGGACTTCCGATATTTTCCAGTCTCAGGCAGGTAATCGTATCAGAGATAAAGTCACTCTGGTTATCCAGATATTCAAAATCGGAAACAAATTTTCCATATACCAGGCGTACTTCCAGATTTTCATTATTTTCACATAATGAAAGGAGATGCTTCATATACCGCATTCTCTGATCTACACTAAGGTAAACCTTATAATTATAAAAATCTATTTTATGAGCTACAACCAGATTGGAAAAGGCTGTCTCATAGATCAACAGTCTGATATGGGATTCCTGCATGACATTCTGAGTCAGCTTATGGATCGCCCGCAGTTCATCCGGATCAATCTCCAGTTTTCTGGTGATGATCAACTCTTCCAGAATCTCTTCAAACAGATCATCCGGAAGAAAGTGCTCTGTCAGATGACCAATCGCCCATCTTAAATTCGGAGCAAGCACAGAGTGCAGATACTCACGACCCGCGATCATTGCATTCATCGGCACCTTACGGAAAAGCAGCCTCTCATGCGTACACAGGGTCTTAATATTCCGATATACCGTATTACAGTTTTCTTCTTCCTCACTTATCATGACCGAGATACATCTGTCATTGTTGATCAAAATTCCCGAAATCATAAAATCATCTTTTACATTAAAAATCAAATGCCCGGAAGCCTGCTCATCCCCATACAATTGAAAATCAATTGCAGTATTATTCGTAAGCAAATGGATCATAAAAAGTGTATCATTAATATAATCCCATTTTTCCGGTCGTATATGAATGATCATAGAATAATGTACATCCGGATATCCTCCGAATTCGGGCATATGTTCATTTTCTATCGTCGTAAACTGAATTCTCTGCTCATGTCCGATATCCATCAAATCCAGTACCGCTATAACATCCAGAGATTTTACTCTTCGAAGAACCGGATGATGCATTCTCGATATGTATTGCAGCAAGCTCAGTTCTGGAAAACAGAAGGTTTTGGGAGCTACGTCGGTTCCTGTACTCTTCTGCATATCCTTAACATACTGATATTCCACCTCCAGATTGTCAAAAATTGCCAGTCTCAGGTCTTCCAGATTTTCCACCTGATAATCTGATAATAAATTTCGACGCCCGGTATCACTGGCTGCATCTACGATACATCTGCTGATTCCTTCCAGTATTTTTCTTGCTGACTTTTCAGCCGGTATCATACGCCCGCTCACCCATTTACTGATGTAGGAAACATCATACTGAAGTTCCTGAGCAAGCATATAATTTTTAAGTTCGGCCTCTGCCATCAGATCTTCCAACAACTTACTGAATCTATTCTTTTCTGCCATTTTATAACCCCTGTTTCATATAAAACATGAAACTCCTCATCTTTAAATTAGTAATATATAGAAAACTTTTAACTTCCTTACTATATCATTATTTACGAAACTTGTAAATTATTGACACACAAAGTAAACATGTCTATTTTTTAACCAGTGCCTCTTATGACAATAAGCAATCTTTCATATCCTTTCGTTATCCCGTCATTCGTTTTATCAGCTAGTATATTTTCGTAGAAAATACAAAAAGAGGCTTGTAACTGTCAATCATTACAAACCCCTTCATTCCTTTTATGCAATAAAAATTATATGATACGCCACACTTTATCTGGTCAGTTCCAGATACAGATCTTTATACTGTTTTGCGGAATTATCCCAGGAAAGATTCTTTTCCATATCACGCTGTACCATCTTATCCCAGCACTCGCGTTCTGTAAAATACAATGTCTTTGCTCTGTTAATTGCATCCAGCAGTAAGCCTGCTTCATAGCGGTCGAATGTGAATCCATTTCCGGAATCTTCATACATATTATATGGTTCTACGGTATCCTTTAATCCACCTGTCTCACGAACAATCGGAATCGTACCGTAATGCATAGCTGTCAGCTGTGTCAGTCCGCAAGGTTCAAACTGTGAAGGTACTAACAATGCATCTGAACCTGCATAGATCTTATGCGCTCTTGTCTCATCGTACATGATATTCGAGCATACTCTTCCTTTATATGCATTTTCATAATAACGGAAGGAATCCTCATACTCAGCATCTCCGGTACCCAGTACAACTACCTGTGTATGCTCGTCCATTACCTGCGGAAGGATTGCATTTACCAGGTCAAGGCCCTTCTGGTTCGTCAGTCTTGAGATCAACCCAATCACAAACTTGTTCTCATCTTGAACCAATCCCAGCTCTTCCTGTAATTTAAGTTTATTTTCTTTCTTCTTTTCAATGACATCTGTAACGTCATAATTTGCAAATAATCTTGAGTCTGTAGCGCTGTCCCATACTTCGTAATCTATACCATTGACGATACCTCTTAATTTACCGGAATGATATCTCAGATGAGCATCCAGAGTCTCACCATAATATGGCGTCTGGATCTCTCCCGCATATGTATTGCTGACGGTAGTAATAATATTGGCATAAGCAAGTCCGCCCTTTAACATATTGGCATCATTGTAGCTCACCTTCAATGCATCTTTATTAAATACATAATCCGGAAGACCTGTCCAGTATTTGATCGTCGGGATATTGTAAATACCCTGGAACCGTAAGTTATGAATTGTCAGAATCGTCTTCGCAGATGTAAGTTTCGTATTTTCAAACAAAGTTCTCAAATATACCGGAACCAGAGCTGCCTGCCAGTCATGGCAATGAATGATATCCGGAACCCAGTTCATATAGTTCAGTGCTGCCAGAGCTGCTTTCGCAAAATAGCAGTATTTTGGAATATCATCGATCAGGTTGGTATATGGATTTCCACTGCTGAAGAATTCTTCATTATCAATGAAATCATATACAACACCATCCCAGACATATTCCATAATTCCGACATAATAAGCTCTTCCATCCGAACATAAATTCATCTGGAAAGATCCTTTGTAGATCATTTTTTCCTGGTATTTCCAAGGAATACATTTATAACGAGGAAGAATTACTTTCACATCACAATTCTGTTTTACAAGAGCTTTTGGAAGTGCATACATAACATCTCCCAGACCACCGGTCTTTACAAACGGATAGCACTCGGAACCGATAAATGCAATACTTTTTCTAGGTGTCATAGGTACTTCCACTTTTGGTTCTTCTTTTACCTTTTCCTCAACCTCTTTTTCTGCTTTCACTTCTTCTTTTTTTGCTTCCTTTGGTTCCACTTTCTCAGCTGCCTTCGGTGCTGCTTTCTTCGTTGTCTTTGTCTTCGGCTCCGCTTTTTTCGCTGCCTTCGGTGCCACTTTCTTCGGCTCTTCTGCTTTTTCTGCCTTTGGCTCTTCTACTTTCGCTGCCTTTGGCTCTTCTACTTTTTCTGCCTTTGGCTCTTCTACTTTCGCTGCCTTCGGCTCTTCTACTTTCGCTGCCTTTGGCTCTTCTACTTTTTTCGCAGCTTCAGCTTTTATTGCCTCCGGCTCCTCTGCTTTCTTCGGCTCTTCTTTTATCTCTTCTACTTTTGCTGCCTTTGATGCTGCAGCTGTTTTTGCCGGAGCTTTTTGTGTAGTCTTTTTCACCGGAGTTTTTTTCTTAGCTGTACTTGTAGTAGTTGTAGTTTTTGTTGCTTGTTTTCTGGCCATCTGATACCTCCAAAAATTAATCATAATATTCCATGATTCAAGTCTCGGTTAAACACCTTTTCAATTATTATATCATAAATCTCCGACCAGTTGTAACCTGATATACAACTTTATATACAATTATCTATAAATATTTTAAATGTTCTGCTAATTTTCTACGTTTTAACGAAAAAAAACTTCCCAGCGGCTTTGATGACTACTACAGATTTCATTCCACTGACAGTCTCCGCAGATTCTGTCACGTAACCCCGGATTTATAATCTTCTCCTGAATGATACCGACAAACTCTAAAAAGTCTAGTTCTGTTCCCTCAGAAATCCCGCAGATCTCCAGTACTTTTCTGTCATATGCTTCTACTTTCTCCGTGGAATTACAGACATTTTTCTCATTATTCGGACATGCAGAACAGATTTCGTCTGTGTGAACCACAAGCCTGACCGGAAGATTCTTTTGGAATTCCTTCAACATCTTTTCCATATGTGCGGAAAAACCCTCACTATATCCTTTTCCTATAAAAAATGCCAGGCACATTCCGTGGTGAGGACGCACTGGAATGGCCTGGGCATTTTTATGACTGGAATGGCACATAATTGCGAAGCCTTCTGGATAAAACAAATGCAAGCGCAATCTTGATCAGATCTGGAATAATAAATGGAATGACGCACCATCCAAGTACCGTTCCAAGACCTACCGCACCAGTATTTCTGGCGTAAACTACCATGAACCATATAGTTCCAAGTGCATAACATACAATCAATCCAACAAGCATGGAAGCAATCTGAACCACCGGTTTTTTGCCCCACAGAGTTTCCATGCCCCACATTACCAAGGCCGAGAACAGAAATCCGACAATATATCCTCCGGTCGTATTCAACAGAACACCAATTCCGCCACTGAATCCGGCAAAAACAGGAACACCGACTGCCCCCAGAAGGATGTAAATCAATACCGCAAGCGTCCCTCTTTTTCCACCCAATACACCAACTGCCATAAATACGCCAAACGTCTGTAAAGTAAATGGCACAGCCATCGGTATGGAGATCCAGGAACAGATAGCCATAAGAACCGCAAAAATAGCAATGTATGCCATATCGTAAGTTTTACTTCTTGTTGCCTCAACAGAATTCATAATAGATCCTCCCTGATTATGTAATACTTTTCGCATGACAACAATTTAACATAGCGATCCCCAATTGTCAACCTTGTTTTTTATTCAGTTTACATTCAGCTCTCTATTTCCCCCGAAGTTCTTCATTGGCCTTTTCCACATTCAGACGTGTCAGAATCAGTGTGATCAAAAGGTTGATCACCATCGGGATCCACAGATACATCACATGCAGCATATTCATACAGGAAGCCGACTGTTCTGCTGCCCCGCCAACGTAACCGCTGAACGCAAGAAGCCATCCCGCCAGTGCCGTTCCGATGCCTCCGCCAATCTTGGTCCCAAGAGAAGTGCAGGAATACATCGTTCCGTCCACTCTTTTTCCTGTGGTCAGATAAGTATATTCTGAACAGGTCGCGATCAGTGCGTTCATATCACCTTGAAGAGGACTCATACCGACCGCCGCTATAGCGGTACAGATAAGCATAAGAGGAACACTTCCCATATAACCCGCGATCAATACGCCAAGACGTCCTGCCGTCGCGATTGTATATCCGCAGAAATTCAATTTATACATTCCTTTAAATTTTGCGACCAGCGCAGGTGTGAATAGAAGGCCTACTATCATCGGTATATTGATTGCCCAGGCAAATACGCCCAGCAGATTCGCATTTTTCAGAACATACGTCATATAGTAAATTCCCATATTCAATGTTGCAGAATAAATCTGCATTAAAATATAAGCAACACAGATCATCAGATAATATTTATTGTGTACCAGCAGTTTGAAAGCATCGATAAGACTGTATTTTTCCTCCTGTACGACTTCCGACTTTACCTCTCCTTCTGCAAGTTCTTCCGGAGTCAGCTCTTTCACAGACATCACCGAAATAGAATTCGAAATCACACCTACGATTGCATAAATAATAGCAACTGTTCTCCATGCTCTTGCACCGCCTCCAAAGAAAGCAACACATCCGACGGTAATCGTCTGAATCAGCATACTTGTCCCGAACGCAAACATAAAACGGATGGATCCCATCTGAACACGTTCATGATTGTTTTTTGTAATCAATGCCGTCAAAGCCGAATATGCAATATTATTTGCTGTATAGAAGCCTGCGTTTAACAAAGTATATGCAATGAAGAACCATGCATATTGTGCAAATGGACTGATATCCGCCGGAATCACAAAGATTGCTACCAGACAGACAGCGCACCCAAAATAACCATAAAACATCCATGGTCGGGCTTTTCCCATTTTACTATGTGTCTTATCAATTAATGATCCAAAGAAGATATCGCTGATACCGTCAAATAATTTTGAAACTGCAATTAAGGTCCCAACAATTCCTGCATTCATACCAACGGTATCTGTAAGAAAAATCATTACAAACGCTGATAACAGTGCATATACAACATTTCCCGCAATGTCTCCTGAGCCATACCCCACCTTATTGTACCATTTTAAATATTTCTTCTCTTCCATCTCTCGTTTCCCCGCTAATTTCCTCTTTTATTCACGAACAATAAATTTAATATAAATGTAAATTGTTCTTCATCCAGCCTATATTTTTTCTGTGGTCTCGGGCCGCAGCTGTTAGAACCGATTCCATTTTGTCTGAAATCCAGATTCAGCACTGTACTTCCACATGGTTCCAACTCAAAATTATGCATCTTTTTTGTCAATTCTTCCTGTGTATATACCGATGCATTGAATGAAAATGTCTGCCCGCCGTACGCTCTGATCTCATTCTCTTTCCCACTCACTACTACATAATCACAATCATAGTGACTTCCATTCTCCTGTGGTTTCAGATAATCCTCATGAAGATCTTCGACAGAAGAGGAATATATTCCATGACTTGCTGCTATGCATTTATCTATATAACTTTCTTCCGGACCCAGGCCATAATAAGTCACCTGATTCAATTCCCCCGGCAAAAACATTCTAAGTCCGAATCTTGGCAGTTCCGGGAAATCCATATTTCTTACAACGTCCATTTTCACAGAGATCTGTCCGGAATTTGTAATTGTCCAGATTGTTTCCATGGTCATCATCTTCTGGACAGAAGCTGCAGACATTGATATGATACTTTGAATTTCCAGACTTTCCTCTGTGAGTGTATAATTGTTCGTATAGGCCCTTGACACTGCCTTATCATACCTTGCCTTATACCATTCATTTTTGATATATACATCATTGTCCGTCGGAGCTCTCCAGATATTCAGTTCCATCGGTCTGTCAAGGAACTCCACTCCATCAAAGATCAACTGATCAAAAGTACCACATAATTTGCTATAAACATATGTAAATGTACTCCCCTCTATGATCAACTGCCTCTGGTTATCCGAAACTCTAAGCTTTGGAAATTCTCTCTTTTTGCTTTCAGCTTCTTTCTGCCATGCCAGGCTCACCCGATTGCGCGAATCTGCATTTTCAAGTTCTATTTCCTCCTGTCCCATCAGGAATCCCTGACTACGGAAAGTATCCGAATTCTTTATATGATAAAATAATTTCAGATATGTCCTTCCCCGTTCCGGAATTTGAACAGTCAGAGGAATTTCTCCCTCGCTGCGAGCCGGAATATCAAGCATTTTTTCTGTCTCAATTCTTCCTGAAAAGATCACATTTCCATCCGTACTTAACTCATACGTGATATCCAGATAGTCCTTCAAATTCACAAAATTCATTTCATTTTTTAATACCAGGGTTCCTGTGTTCTGATCATAAGAAACCACTCTTGCAGGCCGGTGAACATTTTTATACTCCAATAACCCCGTATGTGGTGTCCTGTCCGGATAAACCAGACCATCCATGCAGAAATTCCCATCATGCAGAAACTCTCCATGATCCCCTCCGTAAAAATACATTTCTTTTCCGTTTTCCGCTTTTCCTTTATACACCGCGTGATCACACCACTCCCAGACAAATCCGCCACAGATACAGTCATATTTTTCAATTAATTCAAAATAATCTTCATAATCTCCGGCACCATTCCCCATAGAATGACAGTATTCGCACATGATATATGGTTTATCCGGATCAGATTCCGCATAATCAATCACTTCCTGGAATCCGGGGTACATCCGGCTGTATAGATCAATATTGGAATAGTCGTATTTTCTTTTGCGTCCCTTGTAATAAGCACTTTCATAATGCGTCAGTCTTCCTGGATCATACTGCTTCGTCCAGGCAAGTGCTTTTTCAAATGTACAGCCATAACCACATTCATTTCCCATAGACCAGATCACAACACAAGGACGGTTCTTATCCCTCTCTACCAGCTTTTTTGTTCGGTCCAGCGTTGCCTCGTCGAATTCCGGGTTATCAGAAATCAATTCATTCCATCTGCCCGCCCTTTCTTCATCTGTGTCATTGGAATAATAAAGCATCCAGGGTCCATGACTTTCATTGTCTGCTTCGTCGATTACAAAAAATCCATATTTATCACACATCTGATAGAACATCGGCTGATTTGGATAATGACTGGTACGGATCGCATTAAAATTATGCTGTTTCATCATCTTCAGATCCTGTTTCATCTGGTCTATACTGATCACACAGCCTGTTTTCGGATCAGAATCATGACGGTTTACCCCACGGAATTTGACCGGTGCTCCATTTACATAAACAATATTGTCTTCTACATATATTTCACGGACTCCTATGTATTCAGTGATCACTTCATTTTCCGTCTCCAGGAATAACGTATACAGATACGGCTGCTCACTGTTCCATAAATGTGGATGATCGATCGTCAACTCTGTATTCCCCTGATATTCCAGCTCCGTAATTTTTCTTTTTTCAGCGTCATATAAAGCTGCTTTCACTGGAATTGTCTGATCAAGATATTTTGTGCGAATGCTGATGACTGCCTGATCTTCTGCTATTTTTGTATTGATAAAATAGTCATAAATGCACTGTGTCGGTCGTTTCATCAAATATACATCCCGGAAAATCCCACTCATCCGAAACTTATCCTGATCCTCCAAATAGCTTCCGTCACACCATTTTAAAACCAAGACCGCCAGTGTATTTTCGCCTTCTTCTATATATGGTGTTACATCAAATTCACTAAGCGCATGAGACACCTGACTGTATCCTACATAGATGCCATTCAGCCACACATAGAAGCAGGAATCAACCCCTTCAAATTCCAAAAAAGCTTTCGGAGCCTTCGGATCTTTCTGATAATAAAAATTGCTGATATAGGCCCCACACGGATTTTCCTGCGGTACATAAGGCGGATCCACCGGAAATGGATAACGGAAATTGGTATATTGATGGCTATCATACCCATAATTCTGCCATACTCCCGGAACCGGAACGGTATCAAAGCCTTCCGTCTGAAAGTTTCGTTCATAAAATGGTTCATTCAGATCATAAATACTCTTATAATACTGAAACTTCCAATCTCCATTCAGTATCTGAATACGATCGGATTTCTCCCTATGCTCCATCAAACAGTTCATTCTGACAGATGCCGGCACATAATAACACCGATCCGGCATTGTATTCTCATGCAGCATGTGCAGATCCTCATAATAGTGAGGTATTATCATAATAGTTTCCTCCTTTATACACTTTTTTCACTTTTTGCTATTACACGCACAATACATCAGGTAACCTTGTATTTGCTTATATAATAAGCTTTTTCTCCATTCTTTCCTATATACCGGAATAGACAAAACATGCACAAAATGATACAATCCTATTAAGATTTGATAAAAACAACAGGCCTTGCTCATTCCTATATTTTGAAAGGTGGTATTATAATGTACACAGACAGTGCGTACTGGCAGAATAGCCGTCTTGACTTTAAAGATAAAAAACATCCTCTGTTCGTCGGCAGCGCAGGAACTTATCATCTATTCACAAAACAAAAACTTCCAACTCACCGCCCAAGAGGACGTCTGGATTATCAATTACTTTACATTGCATCTGGAAAAGCACATTTTTATTTTCAGGGACATGAAGAAATTGTGACTGCTGGAAATATGGTGATTTATCGTCCAAAGGAAGAACAACGATACTATTACTACGGGATTGACCATACCGAAGTATACTGGGTACATTTCACCGGAAATAACGTAAAGAATCTATTAAGAAAATATAATATTCCTGATCATACGCATGTAATCCATACTGGAATTTCCCTGGATTACAAGAAAATCTATCTGCGTATGATTCAGGAATTAAAACTATGCAAACCTCACTACGAAGAAGTACTTGCACACCATCTTGAATTATTACTGATTATGATAAGCCGCCTGCGTGAAAGCAAACCAAGACATAAAAACACTTATCTGATTGATGAAATGGATCACTCTGTTACATATTTTCATAATAACTATAACAAACCTATCAGTATTGAAGAACATGCTCACCATCACGGAATGAGCGTTAGCTGGTTTATTCGTAATTTTAAAGAACATACCGGTACAACACCAGCACAATATATTCTTTCTCTGCGCATTTCCAATGCACAAAGTTTACTTGAGTCTACCTCATACAACGTAACAGAGATTGCAAATATTGTCGGCTATGATAACCCTTTATATTTCAGCCGGCTGTTCAAGAAGCAGTGCGGTGTTTCTCCTTCGGAATTTCGCAGACAGTTAAAGGCGTTCGAGATAAATGATAATTAATCATTACATGAAGCTCTTTTTTCTACAATCTCCTCTTTCCATGAAATCTAACTACTTCCGTTGGTTCTCTGTTGCCTGAACTACAACAGAACAGGCAATATCTCCTGTGATATTTGTAGCGGTAGGTGCCATATCTGTAATACGGTCAATCCCGGCTACCAGACCGATTCCTTCCAGCGGGAGGCCAACCGACTGAAGTACCATAGAAAGCATGATCATCGCTGATCCTGGAATTCCGGCTGCTCCAATGGACGCAAAGGTACAAGTCAGAACGATGGTAATCTGCTGCACCAGACTTAAATGAATTCCATATACATTTGCAATAAATAATGCACAGATTCCCTGATAGATTGCCGTTCCGTCCATATTGATCGTAGATCCGAGCGGAAGCACAAAAGAGCGCACCTCTTCATTTACTCCCAGCTTTTCTGCAGATTTCATAGAATATGGCAATGTCGCGGAACTGCTGGCTGACGTAAATGCAAATACAATCGCCTCTGCAGATTTTTGAAAGAATTCTTTCGGTCCCACTCCTGAAAATAATTTTACGGAAGAAGAGTATACAATCACTGCATGAAGGACGCAGGTTCCGTAAACTGCCAGTACCACGCTGACCAGAGGAAGCAGTACTTCCGGTCCATTCTCTGCTACGATCGGTGTGATCAGAGCAAATACTGCAACCGGTGTGAACTTCATAATCACTCCCGTGATCGCGTACATTGCTTCCGCAAGAGAATCAAACGCCTTGAGAATCGGTTTTCCCTTTTCTCCGATCATAACGATTCCACCGCCAAGAATAATCGCAAACGCAATGATCTGCAGCATGTCTCCATTTGCCAGCGACTGGATCGGATTTGACGGGATAATGTTAACCAATGTATTGATGACTCCAGAACTCTCCGGGATCGTAACCTCCGCCACCTCTCCGGTAATCTCAAATCCTTTTCCAATTTTGAAGATATTAGACACAATAATTCCAAATGATGCCGCAAATGCAGTGGTGCAAAGGAAATATACCACAGTCTTTCCGCCGATTCTTCCAATCTTTTTCGCATCTCCGATTCCACATACACCCACGATAATCGATGAAAATACCATCGGCACAACGATCATTTTAATACAGTTCAGGAACAACGTTCCAAATGGGCTGATATATGTATTGGCAATCTCTGAATGATTCTGTAATGCCAGTCCTGCCAAAACGCCAAATAATAAACCTATCAAAGTCTTGACAGGCATACTTAATTTTTTCTTTTTCATAATTTTCCTCCTCAATGTCTCATCTTTCTACATTCTATCAAAAAACCCTTTCACTGCAAAGCGAAAATAACTTCTAAAGAAAATCTTTGGAAAAAATGAAAGATTTTCTTTAGGACATTGAAAGATTATTTAAGGTTTTTTTAACTCCGTTGTTTCTGATAAGAAAGCGAGTATACTTAGGAATATCTTAACTGTACGTCAGAATATTTTCCCGGGAGGCCTGATATTTTTGGAAAAGCATCAACAACACAAAGTTTTCAACATTATCCCTGTTTACAGTACCCTTCCTCTAATCCTGACTGTTGCCATGAATATGCTGGCTTATTATGGAGGAAGACTTCTGGCCCATCATCTGCCTCACCATAATCTCGAGACACCTCTGGACAGAATGATCCCTGTGGTTCCATGGACTCTGGTGATTTATTGGGGATGCTATCTCTTCTGGATCATCAATTATATTCTGATTGCAAGAGAAGACCCGGAATCTGTCTACCGTTTTTTTGCGGCCGATACCTTAGCCAGAGCCATCTGCCTTTTCTTTTTTCTGACACTTCCGACCACCAATATCCGTCCGGATATCCCATCGGATAATTTTTGGAACGCAGGAATGAATCTTTTATATCAGATAGACAGCGCTGACAATCTCTTTCCTTCCATTCACTGCCTGACCAGCTGGTTCTGCTATATCGGAATCCGTGGACGAAAAGAGCTTCCACGCTGGTACCGGATGCTTTCCTTTATGATGGCAATTGCCGTCTTTATTTCTACCCTGACAACCAGGCAGCATGTGTTGATCGATGTAGCAGGCGGTATACTCCTGGCAGAAGCCACCTGGTGGGCAGCTGGTCACACCAGAATGATATCTATTTATAAAAACATATTGTGGAAAATACGGAGTTTAGGGAGGAAAAAATGTGCAAAGTAAGAAAAAAATGATGGCCAATGCAGCATTTCTATTATTCATATTCACATTGACCGTTTATGGCATATTTCACGGGGAAGATCTACATGCTGTAATGAATGCCATGGCACAGGCAGACTTCTACTGGCTGATTCCAGGAGTCGGCTGTGTTGTCTTTTTCATCTGGGGAGAATCCATCATCATCTGGTATATGATGCACTCCTTCCAGATTCCGGTAAAGAAAAGAACCTGTTTTCTCTTTTCTTCCGTCGGTTTCTTTTTCAGCTGTATCACTCCTTCTGCCAGTGGAGGGCAGCCAATGCAGCTCTATTATATGAAGAAAGAAAAGATTTCCCTTCCAGTCTCAACGGTAATCCTGATGATCGTAACGATCACTTATAAAGCAGTACTTGTAGTGACAGGACTCGGGATTCTGATTTTCGGTCAGGGATTTCTACACCATTATCTGAAAGGCATCCTGCCGGTATTCTATCTTGGGATTGGGCTGAACGTTTTCTGTGTATCTGCAATGCTGGTACTGGTCTTCCACCCTGTACTGACAAAAGGAATTATGGTAAATGGATTAAAGCTCCTGGAGCGGCTCCACCTTCTAAAAAGAAACGAAAACAGACTTACCAGACTGGAACAATCCATGAATCTCTATCATGCTACGGCCGTCTATCTGGAAAATCACAAAAAAGTCATGGCAATTGTACTTGCAATTACATTCGCCCAGCGGTTTGCACTGTTTGCCGCAACCTGGTTTGTTTACAGATCGTTTCATCTTCACGGCACCTCGCCTGACGTGATCATCCTGCTCCAGGCTGTTATCTCCGTATCGGTAGATATGCTGCCGCTTCCAGGGGGAATGGGAATCAGCGAGACACTGTTCCTGACAATTTTTCAGCCTGTCTTTGGTACTCTGCTGCTGCCAGGCATGATTCTTTCCAGGGGACTTGGTTATTACGGAGAACTTTTGATCAGCGCCTTTTTCACGATCATTGCACAGCTTACTATCGGCGATAAAGCAAGAAATACTTTGAATCAAATGAAAAAATTATAAAAATGGGGGATGTATACATATGATAGGATTTTATGATTATACCGTTATTTTAACTTACATGAGTTTTTCAAGCTCTGTCTGCGGCATTTTTTTCTCTGTCACAGGCCACTTTCACTGGGCTGTCTTCTGTCTCGCACTTTCTGGACTGCTCGATATGTTTGACGGAAAAGTAGCCCGGACCAAAAAGAACAGGTCAGATGACGAAAAGCATTTCGGAATTCAGATTGACTCCCTTTCTGACATCGTCTGTTTTGGTGTATTTCCGATCATTTTATGCTACGAGCTGGGTATGCGTCACACCTACAGCATTCTTCTGTTGATCTTTTATGGACTTGCAGGACTTATCCGGCTTGCATATTTTAACGTAATGGAAGAAAAGCGCCAGAAGGAAACGAATGATAACCGAAAATATTATCAGGGTCTTCCCATTACCTCCATCGCAGTTGCACTGCCTCTGTTATTTTTAATGGAACCGTATTGTCTGGACAGTTTTATACTATTGCTTCATTTGCTGATCCTGGCAATTGGCATTCTGTTCATTACCAACTTCCAGTTTCGCAAACCGACCAACCGCGAGCTGACCATACTGGTCTCCGTGGTAACAATCGCTGTCCTCCGGATGTTGTTCCTCTGGAAAGGAGGTCCTGTAAGATGAGACTATGCGCATATCCAGATCACATCGCAATAGAAAATAATCTGCAGGACCGCTTTTTGGAAACCATATACGGTCATGCAATCGGCCGTTTCCTGATCCGTCCTCTAATTCAGCCTGCATGCTCTCAACTCGCAGGAAGACTGCTGGACAGCCCGATTTCTTCCGCTCTGGTTCGTCCATTTGTCCTGGCCAATCACATTTCCCTGAAAGAGTGTGAAAAACAGAACTTTCATTCCTACAATGACTTTTTTACCCGCCGACTGAAACCGGACGCAAGAAGACTCTCTCCCAACCCGGAAGATCTGGTAAGCCCGTGTGACGCACGTCTTATGATCTATCCCGTCACAGCAGATGGAAGGTTTCAGATCAAACATACCAGCTATACGCTCTCAAAACTTCTGAAGGACAGCAGGCTTGCGCAGCGATTTGAAGGTGGAACACTCTTCCTGTTCCGTCTCTCTGTAGACGATTACCACAGATATATTTATGTGGACGATGGAATCCGCTCTTCGGAAAGAAAGATCCCTGGAGTACTGCACACGGTAAATCCTGCGGCCAACGATCATATTCCTATATATAAAGAAAACTGCAGAGAATATACTTTGCAGAAATCCAGACATTTCGGTACGTTTATTCAGATGGAAGTCGGCGCTATGATGGTGGGAAAGATCAAAAATGCGAACGGCTCCGAATCCAGAATCTCTGTGAAAAGAGGGGAAGAAAAAGGATTTTTTGCATTCGGCGGTTCAACAATCCTTCTGATCACCCAGAGAGGAACCGTAATTCCAAATCCAAGGATTCTTTCCTATTCCATCCGGGGCATAGAAACCCGTGTATTACAGGGAGAGACCATTGGAACATCGGGCAAATGATGATTCCCCATTTTTACTATGAAATTAGGACTGTTGCAAAATGCAACAGTCCTAATACTTTTACTCTTTATCATTCATCTTTATTCAAAAGACTGCTCGGTACGATTGATGATCTCATCCTGAAGTGGTTTATCCAGGTTACGGAAGAAATCACTATATCCTGCTACACGGACGATCAGATCCTTGTAATCCTCTGGATGCTTCTGTGCTTCAATCAATGTCTGTCTGTCAATGACATTAAACTGAATATGATGTCCATCCATAGCGAAGTAAGAACGGATCAGGCTGGCCATATTATTCAACCCTTCTTCTCCTGCAACAACGTTCGGTGTAAACTTCTGATTCAGAAGTGTTCCGCCTGTTGCCAGATGATCCATCTTTGCACAGGATTTGATAACCGCTGTCGGTCCATTGGTATCTGCGGATTTCTCCGGTGAAATACCTTCAGACACTGGCTTGTGAGCTTTTCTTCCATTCGGAGTTGCCAGAATAACATCTCCAAAGTATACATGACAGGTAGTAGGAAGCATATCTACACCATATTTTCCACCCTTCATATTCGGACGGCCTGTGATCATGCTTCTGTACAGTTCGAATACATTCTGCATAATGTCATCTGCATAATCATCATCATTACCATATTTTGGAGTCTTGTCATGAACCATGTTGAAGATAGCGTCGTATCCTTCAAAATCATGCTCCATAGCTTCAATCAATTCTTCCATTGTGAAGTTATGATTGTCATATACATTGTATTTTACAGCTGCAAGACAGTCTGTAACAGTACCAATACCTACACCCTGGATATAGCTTGTATTGTATCTTGCTCCACCTGCATTGTAGTCCTTTGCGTTGGAGATACAGTCATTTGTTACAACAGAAAGGCAAGGTGCCGGCATATCCTGTGCATACAACTGCTCAATCACGTTATTACCACGGATCTTAATATTTACAATGTGCTCAAGCTGTTTCTTAAATGCTTCCCAGAGTTCATCATAAGTCTTGAAGTCTTTCGCATAACCAAGAGGAAGTCCGATCTGTTTTCCGGAATATTCATCAAATCCATTGAACAGTGTCAGCTGGAATACCTTCGGAATATTCAGATATCCGGTCAGGATATAAGCTTCGCTTCCCCATGCTCCTGTCTCTACACATCCGGAAGATCCACCGCGTCTTGCGTCTTCCAGATTCTTTCCTGCATTGATCAGTTCCATAATCTGAGCCTCAGTATTATAGAATGCAGGCTGACCCCATCCTTTTCTTGAGATCTCACATGCTCTCTTTAAGAACTTTGCAGGTGTCTTCTTACTGATTGTAACATTAGAGTTCGGCTGAACCAGCTTCATCTCATCCATGCAGTCAAGGATCAGATAACTTACATTATTCACACCATTACGTCCGTCTGGTGTAACACCTCCGGTATTAATATTTGCAAAATCTGTATAAGTTGCACTTTCCTTTAATGTAATACCTACTTTTACCGGTGCAGGCTGATTGTAGAATTTTACCCACAGACATTCCAGAAGCTCAAGTGCTTTCTCGTCATCCAGGATTCCTGCTTCTACATCTCTCTCATAATATGGATTCAGATGCTGGTCAAGTCTTCCAGGACTGAATGCATCCCATGGATTCAGCTCTGTGGTAACTGCCAGGTGTGTGAACCAATATAACTGAATTGCCTGCCAGAAGGTCTGTGGCTTATGTGCCGGAACCACTTCCAGGTTCGCCGCAATCTGAAGAAGCTCTGCTTTTCTAACCTCATCGGTTTCCTTCTCTGCCATCTCAAGCGCAAGCTCATGATAACGCTCTCCAAGGATACATACTGCATCACAGGAAATTGCCATAGCCTTCAGTTCTTCACATTTATTTACTGCATCCGGATCATTAATATAATCCAGCGCATCCATCGTCTTCTGAATCTTCTCTTTATAATCAAGATATCCTGTCGTAAATACCTGCTCACCACCACATGTATGTCCAGGACCTCTCTGCTCCATAAATTCGGTAAACATACCTGCACTATAGCATTCCTGCCATTCTGGAGTCATTCTGGAAAGGATCTTCTCTCTCATCGTTCTACCTTTCCAATATGGGATGATCTCTTCTGCCTGAAGCTTTCTGTCTTCTTCTGTTGTATGGAAGGATACGAGTTCACGCTCACTCATAACCACCATGTCTTCTACACTGTGGCAGCAAAGCTCCGGAAATGTAGGAGATGCCTGTGGATCCTTTCCTTTTTCACCAACGATCAATTCCCCGTCCCCAAGATACAATGTCTTTTTAGAAAAATATTCTTTCAGGACCATTGCTCTCATAACCGGAATAGAATATCTTCCGTCATTTTCCTTGTAGAAATCAGTCTCGATCTTCGCTCTCTCAAGATCAATATGAACCGGTGTATTCACACTGATTTCCCGAAGTTTCTGAATTCTTTCATTCATACCACGTAACTCTGCCATTTTTTTACCCTCCTATTTTTGTGTTCTTGAATCCGGATTCTACAAAGAGCTGAACGAATGCTTCCATCTCTTCTTTCTCCGGTGCATGTAAATCAGTTCCCTTATATTTCATTCCCAGCTTCTGATACTTTCCACTTCCCGTATCATGATACGGCAGCAGATTGATCTGAGGCGGGTGGATATCATGTTCTTTCAGAAACTTAATTGTTTCTTTCATATTTTTTTCATTTCCATTTACTTCTTTTACCGTTGGAATCCGAATATAAATTCTTGCTCCGTCAGCCGCAAGACGGGCCAAATTGTCAAGAATCAATTTATTATCCACTCCGATATACTTCTTATGAAGCTCCGGATCCATCACCTTTACATCATAAAGAAATGTATTGACATATGGGAGAATCGCCTGAAACTTCTCATATGGAACATATCCACAGGTATCAATCGTAAGTGTGACATCCTGACGTTTTAACTCTTTCGCAATCGCTGTGATGTAATCAATATCCATTGACATAACTTCACCGCCTGAAAGTGTTACTCCTCCGCCGGATTCCTCATAAAACATCTGGTCTTTCATGAGCTCTTTGACCAGCTCTTTCACTGTATATTCACGCCCAATGATCTCACGGATTCCCAGTGGACAATAATTCGTACATTTTCCGCAAAATGTGCATTTTTCACTGCTCCATACCGGCTTCCCGTCCTCCATAGATATTGCACCATTGGGACAGATCTTTGCACAGGTTCCGCATCCCGTACATTTCTCCCTGTCACACTGCATTTCTCTTTCAAATCTCTGTGTTTCCGGGTTGTGGCACCATTCACATTTCAAAGGGCATCCTTTAAAAAATACAGATGTGCGAATCCCATCTCCATCATGGATCGAAAACTTCTGTATATTCGTTACCAGTGACATTTTACCTCCTCCGATTTTCACAACCGTGAAATATTCTTTCGCTTTTTCTTACCTATTTTCATAATACAATATAATTGTTAAACTTTCAACATATTTTAATCGGTTTTTTTCATAAAACTGATGTGCGCTTTTTGTGCATATTTCCCAAATAGCATCTTTTCAAGTTGATTATTTTTTTAGTTTCCCCTATAATGAAACCATCGTTGTTGAAAATTCACTTTTATTTATATATGAAAAGGGAGTAAGACTATGAAAAGTATTCAGGAAATTGGAAATACCATCAAGCAGGAACGTCTGAAACAGGGGCTGACATTGCAGCAGATGAGTGCGGCAACCGGATTCTCTATTGGATATCTGTCTCAATTCGAACGTGGACTTTCACAGATTGCCATTGACTCTCTCCGAAAAATTACCGATGTTCTTGGCATGGACTTTATCGATTCCTTTTCCGAAGAGAAACCTTCTGTTTCCATTTCTCCGATTACTCGGATCTACGATGCCGATTGTGATAAGGTCAGTGACCAGATCATTCAATATACTTTAAGCCAGAATGCCAAAGATTATTCTTATCTTCCACGGCTTTATCATCTGATGCCTCATCTTGGCACAGACGAAGAGGTCGAATTGTATTCGCATGACGGAGAAGAATTCATCTATGTTCTGGAAGGCGTCCTGAAACTTTATCTTGAAGATAAAGAATATATTATGTATCCCGGAGACAGCGCCCAGCTGGATTCTACCAAAAAGCACAACTGGGCTAACTGCGGAAATCAGATCACAAAGATCCTGACCTTCAACATGCCAAACCCATTGAAATAAAAGCCAAACAGCTGCCAGGAATTCTGATATCTCACGGCAGCTGTTTTTCATTTTTTATAATTCAAATATCACAATCCGCTCCCGCAGATCATTTCCCTGGAACAGATCCCTGCAGTCAATTTCATCCAAAAACAGAATCTCATCCACTGTCATCAGATAAGAAATGTACTCATCTGATGGATAATAAAAGAACAGAAGCATTTCCCTTGGCGCTGCATAATACGATTCTAGAATTCTGCTGGCTACCTTCTGTAAAATTTCCAGCGAAAACGGATTAAAGAAATAAAACCGATCTACGCTCTCCGGAACAGGAAAATTCTCGGCATTTGCCACAACCATAATCCAGAAGTGTATTTCCTTTCCGTATATATCCGGTGTTGGCCAGTCGTTCCAATACAGAATAGGGTGTCGGCTCATAAGGATATCGGTATTGATCCGCGTGAGAATCATCCCGTCCCATCGTCTTAATCTGCAAAAGTTTGTCCCATTTATTTTCATTCATATTCTCACACAACATGTTTCAAAGCATTTTTCAGATACTCATATCTCAATTTCTTCTCTTCTTTGGCAAAGTGGACTTCCCTGAACTGTTCTGGATTCCCTTCATATACCAGAACCTCATCACCAAACTGCTCACTCGTCAGATCAAAGCAGCAGTCTCCAACCACATTATAACAATGATAACTTCCCCCCGGACGCAGCATACCATATACCTTGCCGCCGAAAATATCCTGTGCCAGAAATGCTGTGATCGAACACTGGCCCAGCGTCTTATTCTCCGGTGTCCATTTCTCTCTCATCCTCGGAGCACAGGTATCAGCACACCAGATCTCCGAAAGT
>JALEKG010000087.1 GCA_022769185.1 Dorea sp.
ACTCCCGTTCCGGCGGTCATAGGTACTGATTATCGTGCCCTGGAACGAATGAGCGAAAAGAAGATTGATCTGCCGATTCTGACAGTAGATACCGATGGGATGGAACTTTATGATGCCGGAGAAGAAAAAGCGTATTCAGCACTCTTCCGGACTTTTGCAAAGGAGAAGTTTCCGGTAGAAGATGGAAGAATTGGGGTGCTTGGAATGACACCTCAGGATGTCAGTGATCTGAGTGCTTCGGTAAAGATAAAGACAGCGCTTCAGAAAGAAGGGTGTCATGCCATCTGCTATGGCATGGGAGATGGACTGGAAGAGGTAAAGAAAGCCTCTATGGCACAGAAGAATCTGGTTGTATCACCGTCTGCGCTTGTGGCTGCACGTTATCTGGAAAAGACCTTTGGAACGCCGTACGAAGTTGGCTATCCGATTGTTGGAGAACTGGTGCCGGAAATGGATTATCGAGGAAAGAAGATTCTGGTGGTACATCAGCAGGTGATCGCAAATGCAGTCCGGGAGGAGATCCGTAAGAGGGCGCAGGATGAGGTGACGATTATAACGGCAAGCTGGTTCTCTGTAAAGTCAGAATTAAGAGAAATCGGAGATCTGGCGCTGAAGGAAGAAGAGGAGTATATGGAACTGGTTGAGACCGGAGAATGGGATGTAATCTTTGCAGACACATGTATGCAGAGAATGACTCCGAAATTTGCCGGCACATTTATAGATATACCGCATTTTGCCGTTTCAGGCAGACTGGTATAAGGTGGGAACGCGGATGGAAGAGAAAATAACCAGAAGAATACGAGTGTATGGGATTGTACAGGGGGTGGGATTCCGCCCGACAGTGAGTCGCCATGCTGTAAAAAACGAGATTACAGGAAGTGTCTGCAATAAAGGCCCTTATGTAGAGATTTTTGCGCAGGGAACAGAGGCGCAGCTGGATGGATTCCTGGATGATCTGAAGAATCGGCCTCCCAAAAGGGCTGCGATTTTAAAAATGAATATAGAATCGGAAGAGCATCCGGTTCCATATAAAACGTTTGAGATTATAGAAAGTGAAAAAACAAAAGGGGAGATCTTTGTCTCTCCGGATATTGCAATCTGTGAAGAGTGTAAGGAAGAAATGTATGATCCTGCAAACCGCAGATATCTGCATCCATTTATCAACTGTACCTGTTGCGGACCGAGACTTACGATACTGGATTCTCTTCCCTATGACCGAGAACGTACCAGTATGAAGGAATTTCCAATGTGTCCGGAATGCGAATCGGAATATCATGATCCTGCGACCAGACGGTACGACGCACAGCCGGTATGCTGTAATGAATGTGGTCCGGAGGTTTATCTGATCGGCAGAGAAGAACGGGGCAGAGAGGCAATCACCTATACGCGTAAGGTAATCCGATCCGGAGGGATTGTAGCAATCAAAGGAATCGGAGGATTTCATCTCTGCTGTGATGCAACGAATGAAGAGGCGGTCAGAACCCTTCGCGAGAGAAAGAGAAGACCGGCCAAACCATTTGCAGTTATGGCAAGAGATATGGGTGCTGTAAGAAATGAATGCGAAGTAACAGAGATCCAGGCAAAAGTTCTGACTGGGCATCAGAAACCGATCCTTCTTCTGGAACGGAAAAATGGAGGGAATATTGCACCTTCTGTGGCACCGGATAATCCAAAGATCGGCATGATGCTTCCATATGCACCGGTACAGTTGTTGCTGTTTCAATATGATGATGGAATTGAAATGCCGGACTGTCTGGTAATGACGAGTGGAAATACATCAGGAGCTCCAATCTGCCGTGATGATGAGGAAGCGGTTGCTGAACTCTCACATTTGTGTGAATGTATTCTGTCGCATGACCGGAAGATCCGCATCCGATCGGATGATTCGGTCATGGATTATTATCAAGAGGAACCTTATATGATCCGCCGTTCCAGAGGATATGCACCGCTTCCCTTCATGGTTTCAAATCCTTGGAAGGGTCAGGTACTGGCTGTGGGAGGAGAGCTGAAAAATACTTTCTGCATTGGAGTAGACGGCCGCTTTTATCCATCTCCTTATGTAGGAGATCTGGAAGATTTAAGAACGGTGAAGGCTTTGAAAGAAACGATCGGCCGTCTGGAGACACTTTTGGAAGTACAGCCACAGACGGTGGTCTGTGATCTGCATCCGAGATATAATTCTACAGCAATTGCAGAAGAATTAGGGCTTCCGGTTCTAAAGGTCCAGCACCATTATGCACATATTCTTTCCTGTATGGCAGAAAATGACTGTCAGGATCCGGTGATTGGGGTCTCTTTTGACGGAACAGGATATGGAACGGATGGAACCGTATGGGGAGGAGAGATTCTGGCAGCAGATTATGGTGGGTTTACAAGGATTGGAAGCATAGCTCCATTTCTTCAGATTGGCGGAGACATCTCCGCAAAAGAGGGATGGAGAATTGCTGTTTCTCTGATCTATGGTTATATCGGAGAGAAGGAAACGGCCAAGAAAATCATCCTGGAATTAGGGTTATGCGGTGAGGCAGAAGCACAGGTGCAGCTTACGATGGCCGAAAGAAAGCTAAATGCCATTGTGTCTACCAGTGCGGGACGCCTGTTTGATGGTGTAAGTGCAATCCTGGGGATCAGACGCCTTTCTACTTTTGAGGGAGAAGCCTCGACGACGCTGGAATTTGCTGCAGAAGCATATGAAAAGGCAAAAGGGCATTTGGCTGCGGCTCGGGAGGCATTTGCTGAAGGATGTGATGATCTTTTGCTTGAGGATCAGGATGACCGGATGATTCTGAATACCACTGGCCTAGTACAAAGAATTGTGGAAAAACGGATCGCAGGCGAAGATGCCGGCCGGCTGGCATATGAGTTTCATGCAGGACTGGCACGCCAGATTGTGGTGGCCTGCATCCGTGCACGAAAGGAAAACGGAAGAAATCAAGTTGCATTAAGTGGAGGTGTGTTCCAGAATCAGCTGCTTTTAAGAATGACGGATGAGCTCCTAAAGAAGGAAGGATTCCAGGTACTGAGGCACAGTATGATCCCTCCGAATGACGGAGGAATCGCACTGGGACAGGCGGCCTACGCGATGTATAGAATTAATACAGATAATTGTAAAACAACTACGGAAGCGGATTGGACAGATAGGAAGAGTGAATTATAAAGAACTATCTGCCAAAAATCAAGAATAGATGGAGTTTTGGAGTAATTTTGGCGGATAGAATGAGAAAAAGGGAAGACACTATCTGCCCAAAATCAAGTTATAGGCGAGAACTGGGCAGATAGGAAGTTTAAATTATAAGAAGGCTATCTGCTTCGAATCAAATTATAGGTGAGAATTGGGCAGATAGAATAATTGAATTGTATGGAAACTATCTGCTCTAAAGTATACATTTGCGAGCTGGGGAGTTCTGGCAAGCAGGAAGATAGAGAAGGAGGAGAATAGGAATGTGTGTTGGGTTATCAGCGAAAGTTGTGAAAATAGGTGATGGTGTGGCAATTGTGGATGCTGATGGAGCAAAGAGAGAAGTTTCTTCTCAATTGATTGAAGATCTGGAACCGGGCGATTATGTGATGGTTCATGCCGGAGTTGCAATTGCCCGAATTACGGATGAGGATGAAAATGAGACAGATCAGCTTCTGGAGGAATTGTTGTAATGGGAGAAGAAAAGAAGAAGTCAGCAAAAGAGATCATAGAGACATATGACGGGCCTCCGGTTCGGATCATGGAGGTCTGTGGGACACATACTCACGAGAATTTCCGTCTGGGAATCCGTAAACTTTTACCGGAACAGGTAGAACTGATTTCCGGACCGGGATGTCCTGTCTGTGTGACTCCGGTCGGATTTATTGACGAGGCAGTGTATCTTGCGTTGGAGCGGGGCGTTACGATCTGTACGTTCGGAGATCTGGTCCGGGTTCCGGGAACGAATATGAGTCTTGCAGGGGCAAGAGCAAAAGGAGCAAAAGTCCATATTGTATACTCTCCTGCGGATGCAGAAAAATATGCGTTGGAACACCCGGAAGAACAGGTCGTATTTTTGTCGGTTGGATTCGAGACGACAACGCCTGCGGGCTGCCTGTCAGTTAAGAAAGCGAAAGCAGACGGACTTACCAATTATTCGCTGCTTGTGGCCAATAAGACAATGCCAGGAGCTTACGCGGCTTTAAAAGGAAGTGCAGACGTATTTCTCTATCCTGGACATGTAAATGCAATTACTGGGACTTCACTTTGTGAATCACTGGTTCAGGAAGGAGTCAGTGGTGTGGTTGCCGGATTTACAGCCAGGGAGCTTCTGACAGCGCTTGCGGTGGCATTGGTGAAATTCAAAGAGGGCAGACCGTTTTTTGTGAACTGTTATCCAAGGGTAGTAACCAAAGAAGGAAGCCAGGAGGCGCAGACTCTGATGGAAGAATTGATGGAAGCCTGCGATTCCGAATGGAGAGGATTGGGCGTGATTCCGGGATCCGGACTGCAGCTTCGGGAATCATGGCAGGAATACGATGCCAGAAAGAAATATCTGATGCCGAAGATCGAGGGGAAACCCAATCCGGCCTGCAGATGTGGTGATGTACTTCAGGGAAAATGTAAGCCTTCCGACTGTAAGGTATTTGGAAAGGGCTGTACCCCACTGCATCCGATCGGAGCATGCATGGTATCCAACGAAGGTGCCTGCTCCGCATATTTTAATTATGGAGGAGACTATTCAGAACATCTTAGAATAAGATAAGCAGATTCGTCATGCTTGCATGTAAGAAGATGTTTATCTTATTCGGGAGGTGGCTCGAATAGAGTTACCTACCCCTATATGAGCAAAATTAGTTGCATAGCAACGGGAAAGCACGACTTGTCGTGCGATTTTGCGAATATTTGGGGAGAGGTTCTGAAAAAAATAATTATGGAGGAGAATAATCATGGATAATTCAATGAAGAATCAGACGGTAACGATGGCTCATGGTGCCGGCGGGCGGCAGACTTCTGAGCTGATCGATCAGATATTTAAAACACATTTTGCCAATCCAGATCTGACGGCGGATGATGCAGCGGTATTGACACCTCCGGCAGGTAAGATGGCAGTGTCAACAGATGGATTTATTGTATCTCCGGCATTTTTTTCGGGAGGAAATATCGGGAAGTTGTCCATCTGTGGCACGGTTAATGATCTGGCATGTATGGGAGCAAAACCGCTTTATCTGACATGTGCATTTGTAATAGAAGAAGGATTTCCAATGGAAAAACTGGAAGAGATTGCAGCTGCAATGGAGAAGACTGCGAAAGAAGCGGGTGTCCGTATTGTGTCCGGGGATACGAAAGTAGCCGGGAAAGGACAGGTAGACGGTATCTTTATTACAACGACCGGTGTGGGAGAAATTGAAGAGGGTGTCAGCACTTCCGGCGATTTTGCGAAGCCGGGAGATGCAATCATCGTGACAGGAGACGTAGGAAGACATGGATGCACTATCCTGCTTGCAAGAGAAGACTTTGGAATCGAAGCAGATGTGACCAGTGACTGTGCACCGTTATGGGGAACTGTAAAAGCTGTGATGGATACAACACATGACATTCATGTGATCAGGGATGCAACTCGCGGAGGCGTCGGGACCGTTCTCTATGAAATCGCAGGACAGAGCAATGTCGGAATCCGCCTGGATGACCCGGCAGTTCCGGTTGCTCCGGAAGTCAAGGGCGTGTGCGGGATGCTGGGATTAGAGCCCCTGTATCTGGCATGCGAAGGACGTCTGGTCATCATGGCACCGAAAGCAGTTGCACCTCAAATTGTAGAAGCTTTGAGAAAATGTCCTTATTCACAAAATGCGGCCATCATCGGCGAAGTAACAGAAGAACAGCCGGGACGCGTTGTAATGACAACAGAGATCGGTACGCAGGCACTCCTGCCGCAGCCCGGAGGAGAACTGTTACCACGCATCTGTTAAAACAGAAGTTACAGGAGGTAGCTATGGAAACGAGGGTTGCAGTGATTTCTATTATTGTGGAAAATGAGAAGGTGATTGAGGAATTGAATCATCTTCTGCATGAGAATGGAAAATATATTATTGGCAGGATGGGAATTCCCTATCGTGAGAAGGGAATTAATATCATCAGTATTGCGATCGATGCCCCACAGGATATCATCAGTGCATTGTCTGGTAAGATAGGCCGGCTGAAAGGGGTATCGACAAAGACGGCGTATTCAAACGTGATTACAAAGGCAACGGTTTAGTTGATACAGAAAATGTATCAGGAAAGGGATACACGTAATTTAGATGTGTGAAACTTGGTGAAAGAAATGATAAAGATAGCAGTTTATGGAAAAGGTGGGATCGGAAAATCGACCACTGTTTCTAATGTTGCGGCAGCTTTAGCGGAACAGGGGCTTAAGGTGATGCAGATCGGTTGTGATCCCAAAGCAGATTCTACTTTACAGCTTCGAAGAGGTGAGCCGGTTCCGACCGTGTTGGAATTATATAACCAGAAGAAAAATGATTTTCGATTAGAGGATATGGTGAGAATCGGTTATAACGGTGTCATCTGTGTAGAGGCAGGAGGACCGACACCGGGACTTGGATGTGCCGGCCGTGGAATTATTACGGCGCTTGAAAAATTAAAGGAAAAGGGTGCTTATGAAACGTATCAGCCGGATGTGGTATTATACGACGTACTGGGGGATGTAGTCTGTGGAGGATTCTCCATGCCGATGCGAAAGGGTTATGCGGATCAGGTGTTTATCATCACTTCAGGGGAAAATATGGCAATTCATGCAGCTGCTAATATTGCCATGGCAATTGAAAATTTCAAAAACCGGGGCTATGCATCTCTGGGTGGAATTATACTGAATCGCAGAGAAGTAAAACGGGAAGACGAAAAGGTTGCAGAGCTTGCAGAAGATTTCCATACAGAGGTGATTGGAACTTTGTCGCATAGTAAGCAGGTGACATTGGCAGAAGAGCAGGGAAAGATTCTTCTGGAATGTTACCCTGACAGTGAGATGGCACAGGAGTATCGGCTGTTGGCGAAGCAGATTCTGAAGGCTTGCCAGGAGGGATAATGTATGTTGAAAAGAGTAGGAGGGACGGTCGATCCGAAAGGAGCGGTGGTCCGGATCAAAGATGCAATGTTTCCATTGCCCTTTGCCCGGGAGCTGGAGTTTAATTCACCGGTTCACGGAAACTGGAATATTGTACATACCGGTATGCTGGTTCCGGAAGCCAGACAGATTTATGTGTGTGCAGATAACTGTATGCGTGGAGTTGTACTGACGGCGGCGGAAATGAATGCAGCAGATCGGTTCTCTTTTGTAATTATAGAAGAGGAACATCTGCTAAATGGAAATCTGGAAGATGTTACGATTGAAGGAGTGGCAGATGTGATTGAAAAACTGCCGGAGCATCCGAGGGCAGTACTTCTGTTTACCGTTTGTCTGCATCATTTTCTGGGATGTGATCTGGAAAGAGTCTATCAGGAGCTTAAGGATCGATTCCCGGATATTACCTTTATCCGGTGTTATATGGATCCCATTATGCAGAAGACAGGACTGACACCGGATCAGAAACTCAGAAAAGCGATGTATGATCCTTTGCCGGAGTGTGAATCAGATCCTGCAAGTGTCAGCATTCTGGGAAGTGATTTTGCGCTGGATGAGACCAGTGATATTTCGAGAATTTTGAAGAAAAACGGATATGCGTTCAGAGAGCTTCCGAAGTGCAGAAACTGGAAAGAATATCAGGAGCTTGGTTCTTCGGAATTATTTATCTGTTGTTATCCACCAGGACGCTATGGATCAGAGGCACAAGCAGAACGACTGGGAAGAAAGTACTTGTATCTTCCGGCATGTTTCGGATATGAGGAGATCACTCAGCATTTAAAAGAATTGACAGATATATTGGGACTTCCCATGATTGACACTGAGAAAGAGATACTGGACTGCGAAGAGGCACTAAAGCAGGCTCGGAAAAAGATTGGGGATATGCCAATCGCAATCGACTATTTGTTTCATCCAAGACCGCTCGGTCTGGCAAGGTTATTACTGTCTCATGGATTTTCCGTAGAGAAAGTCTATCTGGATAGTATCAGCCCGGAGGAAGAAGGCGATTTTCAGTGGTTACAGGAGCATGCGCCTGAGCTTTCGCTGGTGGCTACCGTTCAGGCAAAGATGCGTGTACTGCCAAGAAGCTGTGAGCAGGAAGTACTGGCGATTGGGCAGAAGGCAGCCTGGTTTACGGGAAGCAGGCATTTTGTAAATATGGTTCAGGGCGGCGGACTGTATGGATTCGATGGAATCCGGCAGCTTGCCAGACTTATGACCGAAGCCTTCCGGGAAGAAAAAGACACGGAAGCACTTGTAATACAAAAGGGATGGGGGTGTGATTGCTGCTTATGAGACAATCTTATCGAATCATACCGGTATATACCGCAGATGTGTCGGGAGTGTGTTCTGCATTATATGAACTGGGCGGCATGACAGTTATGCATGATCCATCCGGATGTAACTCGACATATAACACCCATGACGAAATCCGCTGGTATGACCAGGACAGTCTGATCTATATCTCGGGTCTTACAGAGATGGATGCGATTATGGGAAATGACGAGAAGTTCATTCATGATATTGAGGTGGCAGCTAGTGAGTTAAAGCCGAAATTTATTGCGCTTGCCGGTTCTCCTATTCCGTTTATGAATGGTACGGATTTCCCGGCACTGGCACAGATTATCGAAGAAGAGATGAAAATTCCGGCATTTTCTGTGCCTACAAATGGGATGCATGATTATGTATACGGAGCCGGAATTGCGCTGGCAGAAATTGCAGAGCGGTTTACGGATCCGGGCAGTAAATGTACGAATCCGAGAAGTCTGAATCTGCTTGGAATCACACCGTTGGATTTCGGACCTGTTTCCCATGTACAGAAGTTAAAAGAGAGCCTGGAACGTATGGGATGGGACGTTATCTCTACCTGGGCAATGGGAGATTCACTGGATGCACTTTCTCGTTCTGGGGAAGCAGCGGTGAATCTGGTGGTTTCTTCTGTGGGAATCCGGGCCGCGAAAGTACTGGAGCGGAAATTCGGAACTCCGTATGTGATTGGAACTCCGGTGGGAGAATTTACAAAAGAATTATCAGAAGTTCTGGAACAGGCGGCAGATAAAAGAAATGTTTCGTATCTTAGAAACCGACTGAGTGGAACGCCACAGGTCACTTTGATCGGAGAACCAGTGACGATGGGCTCTCTGGCAGCTGTGATAGAGAGGAGAACGAATCATCCGGTACAGGTACTGTGTCCACTGGAAGAATATGAGGGGCTTCTGGGAGAGAATGACAGAGCAGTCCGGGGAGAAGAAGAGACAGAAGCGGCGTTGAAACATGCAGAGTTGATTGTAGCTGATCCACTGTACCGGCCAATCTGTCCGGCCGGCTGTCGGTTTTTTGAGCTTCCACATATTGCATTTTCTGGAAGAATTTATCTCAGAAAGCTCCCGGTTTTTGCAGAACTGTAAAAAATAAAATCCACTGTATTTCTTTTCTCTGAATACAGTGGATTTTTAAATTATCTCATCCATTGGTCTATACCTCTTTTTCTTTAAAATTATGATTGTAAAATTATGCTTTTGGTGGTCCGTCCTCCTTATTCTTTATTAGGATCTTGTTTTTTAAATCATCCCGTACATTGGACTATACCTCTTTCATTAAACTTTTGATTTAAAGAATTATGTTTTTGGTGGTTTGTCCTCCTTGTCTTTTCTTGATATTATAATATCGCACGAAATGGAAAATGTCAATAGAAAATCTGAAATAAATTAAAATAATTTTAAATAATCAGAAGATTCTGAAAATAAAAGATTCAAAGAAGAAACGTTTTGTATAATTTTTCTGTTTTATGCCAAAAATAAGGTTATTTATTGGTGAATTTTTGTTTGCTATAGGTGTTATAATAATAGTGTAACAAGGAAACCTACTTAACACACCTATTTGCAAGTCAAAGTGGAAGGATGCTAAGCAAATCAGATTTTTGGAGGAAAAGATAAATGAATACTTTAAAAGCTGAAAGAAGAAGCATGGATGTCAAAGCAAAGAAATTAAGAAGGGAAGGATTTGTTACCGGCAATGTATTCGGCAGAGAGATGAAAGAATCTATTCCAGTTAAGATGGAAAAACAGGCCGTAGATCGACTGCTTAAGACGAGTAACAAGGGTAGCCAGATCATACTGGATATTGACGGGGAAGAATACGATGTGTTGATCAAAGATATCGAGTTTAATCCATTAAAAGGTCAGGTAGATGAGATTGATTTTCAGGCCCTGGTAAGTAATGAAAAGGTACATTCTGTGGCAGAAGTTGTATTGATCAATCATGA